>NZ_JBQCZW010000023.1:9382-38684 GCF_052089425.1 Ancrocorticia sp.
TTTGTGTGCCCAATCAATTTAATAATATTTAGTCTTTTTCTCTTTTTTTTTGGGCGTTTGCCGCGGGGGTTCGTTTTTTTTTTTTTTTGGGGGGGGGGGGGGGGGGGGCCCCCCCCCCCCCCCCCCACCACTCTCGTTGACAAAATCAACGATGTTGTTACTAGGCGATGATCGCAGTGATCGCGTACAGCACGGTTGTCATCGGGAAGATGGCAAAGGCCGGAGGATCAATGTGGGTATCGCCATTGGCGTTCGTGCTGCGGGATAGAGCTTCGCCAACCAGACCGGCAATCAAGCCGAACAGGCCTGCGAGCAGCAGCGGGATAATCAGATCGTTGCTGGTCCACGAACCCGGATCTGCGCCCGCGAAGGTTGGCGCAAACTTGAGCGCCGCGATCGAGGCGATGATCGTCATATGGTGGGTAACCGGGGTATTGAGCCCACAGGTCAGGAAGATCAGCGTGATAGCCGAAATGGCCCATCCAACCAGCTGAGCGTGGTTCACGATTCCCGGGTTGATCGGGAAGATGTACAGAACCAGCATGAGGGTTGCGAAACCGGACAGTAGACCGGAGAAGAAACCGATGAGTGCGGTATGCGACCACTTTTCCTGATGAGCAACCCAGTGCTTATCTCCACCAACCCAGAAGAGCGGACCCTCCTTGGTTGAGAAGAGGCCAGTGCTGCCCCAGAGGAAGCGGACACAAATGGCAATGATGATAATCGTGCAGGCCACGGTATCCGTGGAGCCCAGATCAGTGGCTCCATAGTTCATGGCCGGATCGGACACCTTGAAGATTGGCAGCATGGCCACAATCTGATTCAGGGTGTAGCCGATCATGCCGAAGATGCCACCCACAACGTAGATGTCAGCCTTCGAGAAGCCCGCAAGAGGCGTCACGATGTCACGGCCGTTCATACCCGCTGGCAGGTAGTTCCGCCTTGCCGCGTATGCAGCAGCAGCTGCACCACCTGCGAAGGCGATGTGCGGGCCGAAGACGGGACCGAACACCACGGAATCCATGAACACGCCGGCGTCGAATCCGCCCATGTAGCCTGCGAGGCCAACCATGTACATAATGCCGGTCATAATAAAGGCGGTCTGGCCGCCGATTGCTGCGCCGAATGCGCCGCCACCAAAGGCGGCGATCAGCCATAGGGGATCAAATTCCACGTTGAATTCCTCTACTAGGGTGGTTAGGGATTACTTGCAACAGCTTTCGAAACCTTGCCAAGCAGTTTGTGACTGCTCCTCAAGTGCTTCGATAGCTGCACCTTTCGAGGCCAAGTAAAAGGCGGGATCAAAGGTATGTCCCGTCCTCCCCTTGGCTAAACTGCACGCAGGTTCACAACTCATGGCACGTTTGCCACTCCTTGCAAGCTGCGCATTATTGGAGAGTACCAGACGCCCACCAAAGAAAGAGTCATGGGACACAGCGGCGCGAACGCCAGCTGGCGAAACGCCACCAACCTCATCTACACGCTCATCAGAATGTGAATTCTGCGTGAGGATCTCCGTGTAGGCGAAGCCAGAAATGTGTGTTGCGAGGACGCTCCGCATTTCCATGCCACTCCCCCTTTGGTGCTCGTGAACTCTCCGACGGCCGCCCGCACCGCCACATGGAGGTGCTGACCGTCTTACCGAGACTAACACCGCCTCTGTTAAATCTTGAGATTCTCGTGTTACTTTGCACATAATCTCAGTAACATAGGACACATTTGGGAATCATTTTACGCCGCCTCAATTAATCAATCACCGCCGCATTGGCAGCGGCCACAAGTAGCAGGTTGTGCGGAAGCGCCCCATCAAATCCAGGGGTTGTCATCGTCATAATCACCGTGTCATTCGCAGGATTATTGACGAACTTGGTAGAGAAGAATCCCTGCCAGCCGTAGGCACCCGCCCCGCCCAAATAAGCCGGCGATCCCGCAGGAGCATTTACCCCATCTTGAATATCCAGCTGGTAGCCCCACTTGTTCTGCGTGAGTTGCCAGTTCGTCAGATCTCCAATCTCATTATGGGTCATCAGATCCACGGCCGCACGGCTCAGGATACGAACCCCGTCCAGCTCTCCGCCATTAAGTAACATCTGAGCAAAGCGATAGTAATCGTGCGTGGTAGCGTGCAGGCCGCCGGCACCAGAGAAGAACCGCTTGGCTCCCCCAAAGCCATAGTTGACGCCCATCTTCCCGAGTCCCAACGGGAAGTCCTCCAGCTGCTTCTCCTTGGTTCCACCCCAGTACACCGCGGCCACGCGATCCTGAACCTCTTCCGGCGGATAGAACCAGATCTCCTTCATACCCAGCGGTTCGAAGATGTTGGTTCGGAGATAGGTATCAAAGTCCATGCCCGATACCACTTCAACCAACCGGCAGAACGTATCCACCGAATTATTCGAGTAGTCAAACACTTCGCCGGGATTCGCCATCAGTGGCTGGCGCGCCAGTAGCTTTACCTTTTCTTCAAGGTTCGTGTCCGTCACCTGAAAATCGTCAGGCACACCACCTTCGGCGTAGTACTTGGGAACGGTCCGGTAGGCGTACTTATCGCTCTGCTCGTCATACCACCAGCTGTTGGTCAGCCCCGCCGTCATGGAGAGCAGATGGTGAATCGTGATGGGGTTCGTGGCTGGCACCAGCGTATCCTCACCATTCGCCCCCTCGCGCGCCACATACATCTGCGAGAACTCCGGCAGGTACGTGGCGATAGGATCAGCCAAGGAAATCAGCCCACGGTCCCACAGTTGCAGCACGGCCGCTGCGCTGGGCACTTTGGACATCGAAGCTAGACGAAAGATGGAGTCACGCTGCATAGGAACGTCGTCGTCGGCATTTCCAAACGCCTTGAAATAACAAATCTTGCCGTGCCGAGCCATCAGGACTACCATCCCCTGATACGCATCCTCACGTAGATGGCGGGCAACAAGCTCATCTACATGCGCAAGGTATTCACTCGATACGCCCACGCTCTCCGGTTCCACAACATGTACGGACATGATTCTCCTTCGGATTCGCACACCTTCATGCATTATGCACGTCACAATCTTACGACGGGGCGCACCATTACGCGAGTACGAATTCACCGGATTCTTTGCGTGAGTGAGGAAAGGGAACGACGACGACGAAGCGGGGGAAACAAGACCGAGCCTTGTTTCCCCCGCTTGGGTGACAGCACTATATGCGGATGTTAGTGAGCTGCGGAAAGCCCGCTGGGCTGGGTGCCTTCACCCGGGCGGCGGTTATCCACGCCTGCCGTCAGGCTATCCATCTCACCGGGATCGCTCACTTCAACCGAATCGTCTGGCAGTGGCGCATCCTCATCTTGGCCAGTGAACGTGAACGTCATCGGGATGTTGTCACTATCCACATCCACCACGATGTTCTGGCCACGCTCGAATTCGCCAAACAGCAGCTTCTCGGACAGCACATCCTCAATGTCGCGCTGAATAGCGCGGCGCAGCGGGCGGGCTCCTAGCACGGGATCGTAGCCACGATCCGCGAGCAGCTCCTTCGAAGCCTGCGTCAGCACAATGTGCAGATCCTGATTGGCCAAGCGCTTGTCCAGCTTGGAGACCATCAGATCCACGATCTGGAGGATCTCCTCGCGATCCAACTGCGGGAACACGATCGTATCGTCCACGCGGTTCAGGAACTCGGGGCGGAAGTGGTCCTTCAGGGACTCTCCCACACGGCGCTTCATCCGCTCGTAGGACGTTGTGGTGTCCTGATCGAACTGGAAACCAGTACTCACACCCTTGGCGATGTCCTTGGTTCCAAGATTCGTTGTCATGATGATGATCGTGTTCTTGAAATCCACCATCCGGCCTTGGGAATCCGTAAGACGTCCCTCTTCAAGAATCTGAAGAAGGGAGTTGAAGAGGTCCTGATGGGCCTTCTCAATCTCATCAAACAGCACCACGGAGAACGGCTTGCGGCGCACCTTCTCGGTGAGCTGGCCGCCTTCTTCGTAGCCCACATACCCGGGAGGAGCACCGAACAGTCGCGAAACCGTGTGCTTCTCCGAGTACTCGGACATGTCCAGAGTAATCAGGGCGGATTCGTCACCGAACAAGAACTCGGCGAGGGCCTTGGCAAGCTCCGTCTTTCCAACGCCGGTTGGGCCGGCGAAGATAAACGAGCCGCCTGGACGGTTCGGGTCCTTCAGGCCTGCACGCGTACGGCGGATGGCCTGCGAAAGCGCCACCACTGCCTCGTTCTGGCCAATAACGCGCTTATGCAGCTCCTCTTCCATGCGCAGGAGCTTGGCCGATTCGGCCTCGCTCAGCTTGAACACGGGGATGCCTGTGGCCATGGAGAGAACTTCGTTGATGAGATCGTCATCAACCACGGACACCACGTCCATGTCTCCGTCCTTCCACGCCTGCTCGCGTTCTGCGCGCTGGCCAGCAAGCTGCTGCTCTTCATCGCGGAGCGACGCGGCCTTCTCGAAGTCCTGACCGTCAATGGCGGCTTCCTTCGAGCGGCGCACGCCAGCGATCTTCTCATCAAGTTCGCGTAGCTCCGGTGGGGCAGTCATCTTGCGGATGGCCAACCGGGCACCGGCCTCATCGATCAAATCGATGGCCTTGTCAGGCAGGTAGCGATCGTTGATGTAGCGATCGGACAGCGAAGCCGCCGCCTCAAGCGCCTCATCCGTAATTGTCACACGGTGGAAGCTCTCGTAGCGGTCACGAAGGCCCTTCAAGATCTCTACGGTCTGAGCAACCGTTGGCTGATCCACCTGAATGGGCTGGAAGCGGCGTTCAAGTGCCGCATCCTTCTCAATGTGCTTGCGGTACTCATCCAGCGTGGTGGCACCGATAACCTGAAGTTCGCCACGAGCCATCATGGGCTTGAGTAGCGAAGCGGCATCGAGAGCGCCTTCGGCAGCTCCGGCGCCCACCATCGTGTGGATCTCGTCAATAAACAGGATGATATCGCCGCGAGTGTTGACCTCTTTCAAGATCTTCTTCATCCGCTCTTCGAAATCACCACGGTAACGCGAACCGGCAACCAGCGATCCCATATCCAACGAATACAGCTGCTTGTCCTTCAACGTTTCCGGAACGTCACCTGCGCCGATGGCTTGGGCAAGGCCCTCAACCACGGCGGTCTTGCCCACGCCCGGTTCGCCAATCAACACGGGGTTGTTCTTGGTGCGGCGAGACAGAACCTGCATGACGCGCTCGGTCTCCGTATGACGGCCAATCACCGGATCAAGCTTGTGCTCACGAGCCGACTGGGTGAGGTTGCGCCCATACTGGTCCAGAACCGTTGATCCAGCCTTCTGGCCTTCGCGAGCGCCGCCGCCAACGCCTACTGGCTCCTTGCCTTGGAAGCCGGAGATCAGCTGATTGACTTGATTGCGCACGCGCGGCATATCGGCGCCAAGCTTGATGAGGACCTGCGCGGCTACGCCGTCAGGTTCCCGCGTCAGGCCCAGCAGAAGGTGCTCGGTGCCGATGTAGGAGTGACCCAATTGCAGGCCCTCCCGCATGGCGTACTCAATAACCTTCTTGGCGCGCGGTGTGAAGGGGATGTGGCCAGCCGGTGGCTCTTGGCCCTCCCCAATGATGTCTATGACCTGGTCCCTCACGTCATCGAGCGTGATGTTTAGCGCTTCCAGCGCCTTCGCAGCCACACCCTCACCCTCACGGATGAGTCCGAGCAGGATGTGCTCGGTCCCCAGGTAGTTGTGTTTGAGGGTTCGAGCTTCCTCCTGCGCGAGCACGATGACTCGGCGGGCTCGGTCGGTAAACCGTTCGAACATTGTCACTCCTTGGATGGCACAGGTTAATTCACTTAACTGTAACGACGCGCGGGCTTCTCAATGCCAACTGTTCGCCATAGGCGTTACCTTGGCACCGGCACGCGCCGGCGCGAGCGGGCGGCACTTGACGGTGCTAGGCCTCCACGAGAATCGTGAAGGGGCCGTCATTGACGATCTCTACTTCCATCATTGCGCCGAACTTTCCCTCGTCAACGTCTAGGCCATACGTTGCGCGTAGCTCGTTGGCCACGGCTTGGACAAGGGGTTCCGCCACAGGGCCGGGGGCCGCATGCGACCATCCGGGTTTCCTCCCCTTGCGAACATCGGCGTACAGGGTGAACTGGGAGACCAAAAGAATAGGGGCGTGCGATTCCTCAGCGCTCACACGCTGGTTCGGATCATCTTCGCCTTCTGTGTTGCGTAGAATACGCAATTGGGCGATCTTTCTGGCCACTTTGGCCACTTCAGCCGTGCCGTCCTCGTGGGTTGCCCCGAGGAGCACGCACAGTCCCGTTCCAATCGAACCGAGAACTTCACCTTCCACGCTCACCGTGGCTCGCGTGACACGCTGAATAACCGCGCGCATAGTTAACTCCTCACCATCCGCCCGAACGCTGCGGAGGGCGCCGCGGAGGGCGCCGCGGTTTTCTGGGCATACGGGACTGGACTGGTCCCAGATAATAGATTGGCATTACGATCGCTGCGAGCGACAGGAAGAATCCGAATGTCAACGGAATGAAATACAGAACGCCGTTGAGTGACACCAGCAAACACAAGATGAGGGCAATGACCCAGAACCTCTTCGTGGTGTTGGCATACGCGAAATCACGAGAGGGACGTGTCGCTGCCGAAATCAGTGCCCACACAACAACGGCAAGCACCACAAAGGTCAGAAGCAGATTCACCCATCCCATGACGGCGTAGTAACTCACAGTGTTCCTTCCTTCGGGCCGCGGCGGCGGAATTCTGCGCCGGGGCGTTCAGCCGGCGATGCGCTGGATCTGCCGTCCGTGTTCACGATTGGCTCTTGAGTTGCTTGGAACTTGCCGATGTTCAGGACGGCGCTCGGATCGAGGTTCCGGCGCAACAGGGCGAGAGCTACCGGCCCGTCCTCATAGTGGCGCACGGCTGAGGTGATCTGGCCAACCGAACGCTCCCCAAACATCACGGCATCGCCGTGTTCGGGTAACTCATCGGGAGGACCTTCCAAGTACAGCAGCGTGAGCCGGCGCGGAGGCTTTCCCATATTGACGAGCTTCGCGACTGTTTCTTGGCCACGGTAACAGCCTTTCTCCAGATGAACCGCCGTGCGAATCCAGTCAAGTTCGTGCGGTAGGGCCCGCTCCCCCACTTCAAAATCGGGCCGCGGGCGCCAATATCCCACCCGCAGCGCTTCCCAGGCGGTGATTCCAGCAGCTTCCAAGCCACCGTCAATCAGCTCAGCGGCCACCCGCTCAAGCGATTCCTTGTCCACCAAAACGATCGAACGGCTGACTCCCGAGGCTGGGTGATCCTTATCAGCTGGGCCGTATGTTGCAGAAAACGGCGCCGTCTCGGGCCACGGATCATCCCAGATCAGGGGCGCCCCGCCGCTTCCGCGCAGTGCCGCTCCGGCTGCCGCGGTACGGGCTGGCCCATACACACCCACCATCGCCACATCTGGGCGCGCCTCTGCTTCCACGCGCATCATGAACCTCATGGACATGAGGAAATCTGAGATACGCGGGCCCGCCCCCACATCCGCCAGCAACCACGTGGATTCGCCGTCCTCCAATGCTCCGACGGCGCTTTCAATGTGCCCCGTTGGACTGAGCACCATGAGTTCCGTGGAAGAGCCTGCGGGCAGCGCCTCAACATCTTGGGTGGTCAAAAGATGAAGTAGCTTCAAACGGTCGGGGCCGGTCAGCTGAATAACATCGCGATTGGACAGATCGGTGAAGGCCTTTCCGCCATCGAGAGCACGCTGTTCGGGGAACGGCGCCGTGTAGTGCGCAGCGATCCCCTCATCAACCCCATCGGCATTAATGCCCGAGAGCATCTCCAGCAACGGGCTTACCCATGCTTGACCATCGGACTCAGCGTCAGCGGCACGTTGTGCTGCTGGTTCGTGTGCGGCTTCGTTTGCCATAGCGCCCTACTTCTGAATGCCTGCTACGTGATTACTTCTGGATCCGTGAGAGCCGGCCAGCCATGTAACTGCGCAGTTCCACACCAAACGCAGCCATGTCATAGGCCATGAACAGATCGGAATGGACCAATCCACCCATCACACGGGCAGCGGTGATTTCTCCCGCTGTGGGAGTCGCAGCAATCGCATCGGCCGCCAGCTGAACCTGCGGTCCTTTAATCAGGCCAGCCCACGTCATCGCATGCCCGGCCGGGGAGGATGTCATGGCTTCGAGCAAGGTGGCATCATCGCGTTTTTCGGCGCCGGGAGTGGCGCGCACATAGCCGGTTGTGGAACTCCACAGATCACCCTTTGTGAGTTCCTCATACATGGCCGCACCCGGGACCTCTTTATCCACGGCGCCCGCTGGCTCGTTCGCCAGCCAGATGTCCGATCGCATGCGAAGGTATGGGCCACCATTGTCATTATCAATCGTCAGTTCATGAAGATACCCGGCAGCTTCGATACCCTCATATTCGAGCACTCCCGCGCCTTTCCACGAATCCATGAGCCATGCCATGGGGTAGCACTCGGGCGCGAGGTTATCGGGGATTTGAAAGACCATATGTTAAGGCTAGAGCACAAGAAGGCTGAGGGCATACCCCACAACGCCCATGGCGGAAATAGGGATAAGGCCCAGTGCTGCCTTCGCCCCGCGATTGTCACGCAGGCCCACACTGCGCGCAAGATAGTCCAATCCCCACATGATGAGCGCTAGCGCAAGAGCAAAGGCAGGCGTTATCCACCCCGGCAATGTTCCTAACCAGAACTGTGCCGCGAACCCGCCGATGAGCGCGCCTAGCGGAACGGCTATGAGACGCGTGCGGCCCACGAGCACCAGAGAAATGAGAAGGGCACCGCACATCGCCGCCACACATACCAAGGCAACACTGGCCGCTCCAGACCTCGCCACAAGAAACCACATCGAATTCATCACGGCCAGAACCGCGCCTGCGTATGTACCAGATACCTGCCAGAGCAAGTGGTCGCGGCTGCCGGGCCGGAACATTTCGCCCATGAAAATCACCGGCACGGCCAATGCGGCGATCACCGCCAACTGTTCCAATGTCCCAAGGGATACTGCACCAAGAGCTCCCACCGAAACGATGATCAACCACACCCGAGCTGCATTCTCATGCGGAAGCTCAAGCAGGCGCGGCACATGCCATGCGCAAAACAACTGAATCAGCGCCAGCGCGATGAGCAAGACGACCAGTCGCTCACCAAACGAATCCAGAAGATCATCAGATAATCCAGTTCTCGTTTGGGCCGCCCACCCCATTCCGAACGCCAGAAGGATCAACCCCAGCAACCCCGATAAGAGAATTGCGAGTGACCCTCTGCGTGTTTCCGGAAATGATCGTTGCTTTTCCACCTCAGCATCTTCTCATGCGCTCAGCATCGATGCCGAACCTTTGCACCAGATGATCGAAGTCCATATCCGCCATCGCCTGATTACGTGAATATTTCGTGAATGTATCGAATGTGTTGACACCGGTGGAAATCGCTGCTCGCTCACTGAGTAAAAAGCTGGACCTTTCCCCGCCGCGTCGCCGCTCTTCTCATGGCGATGGCACACAACCATCAGCTTCTTGTCCATCTGAGCGCCGGAGATGCATATGGAACTATGATGAACGTGGTACTACCAACGGGAGGCGCGATGGCAGGAATAGTTCTGTTCACGTCAGACGCCAGCGCGCCCGAAGATGTCCTGCCCGGGCTCGTGCTCTTGACCCTTGACGTTGATATAGCTCCTCTCACGACGTCCGCACTTGCCATGAATCTGGACGCGGATGCGCTCATCCTTGATGGACGGCGCGATCTGGTTTCGGCCCGATCCCTGTGCCGCGCTGCCAGCGGCGCCATGGAAGCCCCGCCCATTCTTCTTGTTCTTGAAGAAGGTGGGTATGCGGTAGTAGCTGTTTCTTGGGGGGCAACTGACACCGTTCTTTACAGTGCGCCGCCGGCGGAAATCCAGGCGCGCGTACGCATGATGAGTGATCGGGCCGTTGCCGAAGCGCGGCAGGAGAACCTAGATAAGAGCATCATCTCGATCGCAGGCCTCTACATCGATTCCAACGCATTCACCGCGCGAGCTGGCGATCGCCCACTGAATCTCACGTATAAGGAGTTTGAGTTACTGCGATACTTGGCGGCCAACCCGAACAAGGTCATCTCGCGTGACGGACTACTCCAAGAGGTGTGGGGCTATGACTACTTCGGCGGCTCGCGGACTGTCGATGTTCATGTGCGCCGGTTGCGTGCCAAGCTTGGCCCCGAGTTCGAAGCTTTGATCTCCACCGTACGCAACGTGGGGTACCGCTTCGACGCCTGATCACGGCGTTCAACAACTTACGCGAGGGTAATTTCCTGCCATTTTTCCGCGTCATATCAGTGTTTTGGGTCAAGCTGATCGTGTTGTCAAAAAGTAATCAAACTTAGGCGAGACATGCACGAAGTTGGGTGTTATGCTGGCTGTACGACATCGGATCACGGAAGCCCCGGGCTCCAACTATTGCCGCTCCGAGCGGCCTTCGCGCCGACTGGCGCTCTCGGGTTCGATGTCCCACAGGTGAGAGCCGCACATTGCGTGCGGCTCTCACCTTTTGCTCTGGCCTTTAACCCCCATGAGCCGCTTCCGAAGCCCCAAGGTAAACAAATGGTGAACAGACGGTGAAGTGGCGGTGTTACGGCGATAAAGTGGGTGCAGCATCCCACAAGGATCATAGGCCGAATGGCCCACAGCTATTCCGTCCCGATCGAGCACCCTAAAGTCCCTGCAATACCGCCACTTTACGTGCACATCACCCGAGAAGGGCAGACGCCGCCCCTCCCAAAAACTCCGCATTTTGCCAGCGTTCCGCTAAGAATCTCGTAAAGTAGATAGGCTAGAGCGCTTTCATGCCCTATCCTGCTTATTGGAATGCCGTTTACTCTGCGGCAACCTTGAACCTCAAGGAGAACTCGTGGCTTTTAAGAAGTCCAAATCAGAAGGCCTGTTCGAGCTACTGGCGGATCAATCCCGCCACCTCATGCAAGCAGCCGACATTCTGACAAAGATTATTAGCGCTGACCCTCAGAGCCGCGCAGAGCTGAACGACCAGTTGCACAAGGTTGAGCATCAGGCCGACGAAGCCTGCCATACCGTGCTCCGCAAGGTGAACCAGTCATTCGTGCTTCCCTTCGATCGCGAAGATCTGTACGAACTCGCGTCCGTGGTGGACGATTGCGTGGATCTTATGGACGAAGCCGGTGACAACATCGTGTTGTATAAGCCGGGCAAGCTTCCGGACGGCGTGAATGCTCAGGTGGAGATCCTGCGCAACTGCGCAGCACTCACACACGACATGATGGGCCGCCTCGCGGTGATCGATGAGAAGACCCGCGATTTCTGGATCGAGATCAATCAGCTCGAAAACCAGGGCGATCAGGTGTACCGGAAAATGGTCAGCTCGCTGTTCGAGGATGCCACGGACGCACTTGAAGTCATGAAGGTCAAGCTGGTGCTGGACGTGATTGAAGATGCTGTTGATGCCTTCGAGAAGCTCTCAGGCACAATCGAATCGATCGCAATCAAGGAGTCCTGACCTTGTCCGAGACCTTCCTGCTGGTCAGCTTCATCATTGCTGTAGCCTTCATTTTTGATTTCACTAACGGCTTCCATGATGCAGCGAACGCGATCGCCACATCGGTCGCAACCCGTGCGCTGAGCAAACGCGCCGCCCTGACGATGGCGGCCGTCATGAACTTCATTGGGGCGCTTCTGGGAACGGGAGTTGCCGAAACCATTGCTCAAGACATCATCCACATCGATGATGCTGAAACCGCACACGTAGGCTTGGTCATTGTTCTTGGTGCCCTAGCGGGCGCCATCATCTGGAACCTCATCACGTGGTGGTTCGGCCTTCCCTCCTCATCTTCGCATGCGCTGATTGGCGGGCTTGCGGGCGCAGGAATCGTGGGAGCCGTTTCAGTCCACTGGGACGCCATCTTGGACAAAGTGGTGATCCCGATGGTGCTTTCGCCAACGATCGGTTTCGTGCTTGCCTACCTGCTCATGCGCCTCCTCCTGCGCATGCTTGCCAACGCCTCCTACAAGCCAACAATGCGCCGCTTCCGGCACCTGCAGACCATCTCAGCGGCCGCGATGGCGCTGGGCCACGGCCTGCAGGACGCTCAGAAGACGATGGGCGTTGTGGTGGTTGCGCTCATTGCCGGCGGCTACCACAACCACGGCGATGGCATCCCCACCTGGGTGAAGCTGGGAGCGGCCACCGCTATCTCCCTTGGCACCTACACGGGAGGCCAGCGCATCATGAAAACGCTCGGCCAGAAAATCATCGATCTTGATCCAGCCAGCGGATTCGCCGCCGAAGCCGTTGCAGCCAGCGTCCTGTACACCACCGCATTCGTGTGGCAGGCACCCATCTCCACCACTCACACGATCACCACCGCGATCATGGGTGTTGGGGCAACAAAGCGCCGCTCCGCGGTTCGCTGGGGCATCGCCGGAAACATCGCCACCGCGTGGGTGATGACTCTCCCAGCCGCAGCCCTTATGGCTGCCGGCACCACCTGGCTGCTCCTTCAGGTGATTCCCGCCTAGCAGCACGGACTGACGGGCCGCCGTCGTCGTCAAAAGACGCGACAACGCCGGCCGATCACCCAAAGCGCCCAGATACGTAATCCTCGGTGGCTTTTTCGGCGGGGTTGGAGAAGATGGTTTCCGTATCATCGAACTCCACGAGGTGGCCGGGCTTTCCCGCGCCGTCAATGTTGAAGAAGCCGGTCATCTGCGAAACGCGGGCGGCCTGCTGCATGTTGTGGGTGACGATAACGATCGTGTAGGTGGACTTGAGTTCGTTCATGAGGTCCTCGATAGCCAGTGTGGAGATCGGATCGAGGGCGGAGCATGGCTCGTCCATGAGGAGCACGTCCGGCTGGACTGCCGTGGCACGGGCAATGCACAGGCGCTGCTGCTGACCGCCAGAAAGTGAGGAGCCGGGCCGAGCCAAGCGATCCTTGACTTCCTCCCACAGGTTCGCCCCGCGCAGGGCGCGCTCCACGATCGTGTCCGCATCGGACTTCTTGAGTTTCTTGTTGTTCAGGCGCATGCCTGCCAACACATTGTCCCCGATGGACATCGTGGGGAACGGGTTGGGGCGCTGAAACACCATGCCCACGTGCCCGCGCACATCCACTGGATCGACGCCTGAGGCGTAGATATCCGTGCCATCGATCTTCACTTCGCCCTCCACATAGGCGCCCGCGATGACCTCGTGCATCCGGTTGAGCGAGCGGAGGAAGGTGGACTTGCCGCAGCCGGACGGACCGATAAGGGCCGTGACTGAACGCGGATCGATGTGAACGTTCACGTCCTCCACGGCCTTGTGCTGGCCGTAGAAGATGCTTTCGTTGGTGACGTCAATACCTTGAGACACGTTGTTGCCTTTCACGTTTGATAGCCGCCTACTGGCCCTTGGGCGCAAACCAGTGGGCGATGAGCTTGGCGATCAGGTTGAGGATCAGGACCAGCAGCACGAGAACAAGAGCGCCGCCCCATGCCATGGGATAGTTCCCGGCAACGTACTGGTTGTATACGAAAACCGGAAGGGTCATGACCCGATCATTGAAGAGGGAGAAGTTGTAGTAATCGGTGGAACCGGCCGTGATGAGCAACGGCGCCGATTCGCCGATGATGCGCGCGGTGGCGATCACGCAGCCGGAGACGATGCCCGGCAGTGACGTGCGGAGGACTACCTTGACGATGGTGCGGGATTTGGTGACGCCCAGGGCGTAGGCTGCCTCGCGCAGTTCGTTGGAGACTAGGCGCAGCATCTCCTCGGTGTTGCGCACCACGAGCGGGGTCATCAGCACAACCAGCGCAACCGACCCCATGAACCCCGAACGGTATCCGGCGTCCCCCACGAGAAGTGGCAGCATCGCGGCGGCAAACAGGCCAGCAACGATCGAGGGGATTCCCGTCATAATATCCACGAGGAACGTGATGACTTTCTTGAGCCAGCCGCCCTCATACTCCACAAGGTAGATGGCCGTGAAGATCCCGAGCGGAACGGCGATCAGGGCGGTGGAGAACGTGACCAACAGGGTTCCGATAATCGCGTGGCCGGCGCCGGGGATGGCGCCTTCCAGAGTCATTCCCTCGGTGGTGTGGTTAAGGAAGGCCGGTGACATCACCTCGAAGCCACTCACCACCACCGTGTAGAGCAGCGAAAACAGCGGCACAACGGCCAGCAGGAACGATCCGCAGATCAGTGTGGTGGCCAGCCGATCGGAGCTGTTGCGCCGGCCTTCGTAGAAGCGCGAGAGGGAGGTCATAGCCGCCAAGTAGATGAGCACAGCCACGATCGTCATCCCCATGACGTTCGATGCTCCGCCTCGGAAGATTCCGACCGATACCAGCGCGGACGCGGCGCCCACAGCCCACGGGGTGTAGGTGGGTAGGTGGCGGGCTCCGCGATCAAACGCTTCGGGGATACCGACACGTTGTTCGACGACGACGGCGGAGCCCCCGTTTTCTTGTGGGCCGCCCCCGTGGGTGGTCACGTCCGTATCACTGCTCATGCGTTAGCTCCTGAGAATTCTGAGTAGCGGGCCATGATGCGGCGCGCAACGAAGTTCACCACAAAAGTGAGGGCGAAGAGCAGCAGGCCGAGTCCGATGAGGAACTGGCGCTCAAGGCCGCCCTGCGCTTCTCCCCAGTTCAGGGCAATCTGGGAGGCGATGGTGGAGTGCTGGCCCGGTGACATGAGTTGGATATTCACCTGTAGGCCGGCCGAAAGAACCATGAGGAGCGCCATCGTTTCTCCAAGTGCGCGCCCCAGTCCCAACATTGCGGCCGAAACAATTCCGGAACGGCCGATGGGAAGCACCGTCATCCGGATCATCTCCCAGCGCGTAGCGCCCAAGCCCAGCGCGGCTTCCTCTTGAAGCTGCGGGGTTTGGAGGAACACTTCACGGCACAGGGAGGTGATGATGGGCAGCACCATGATGGCCAAGACCAGCCCACCCATCAGGATGTTGCGGGCAGGCGGAACGAAGTGGACCAGATCGGGGGTGAGCGGCCACCAGTCAAAGTTTTCCGCCATGTATCCCATGCCAGGGACGGATCGTACCCACCATTCCAGAACGGGGGTCAAGATGTCAGAGATCCACGCGAAGATCGGGCGGATCACTGGCTCCAGTGTGTGCATGCCCCACAGGCCGAACACAACCGAAGGAATGGCCGCGAGAAGGTCAATCACATATCCCAGCACGCCGGAGAAGCGGCGGGGGGCGTAGTGTGAAATGAACAGTGCGATCGCGATCGCAAATGGCGTGGCTACCGTCAGCGCGATCAGCGCGGAGAGCACCGTACCGAACAAGGCGGCCCCGGCAAATTGCCAGAAGCTCATCCCGCGGGTGAAGCCCACCTCCGCCTGCACCGTCTCATCGGATGCCACGAATGCCGGGTAGGACTGGGAAATAAGGAAAAAGGCAACGGCGCCAAGAAGCAGGATGATAAGGATTCCCGCGCCCTTGGCAACGCCGGCAAACACAACATCCCCACGCCCGCCCACGGCCTTGGAGCGCTTCTTTTCTACGCGCTCCGAGCCTTGTGCTTGGTTGGGCATGTTCTGCGCCTGTTCCGGTGATTCCACCGATGTAGATGCCACGTATGCTCCTTTGTGGAGCGGGCTGGGCGCCGGTGTGAGGTGCCCAGCCCGCCTCGGTCACTACTGAATGGTGTCGATTGCTGCCTGCACCTTGTCGTGCAGTTCCTCAGAGATGGGGGCGTTACCCGCTCCCGACTGAGTGGCAACTTCTTGGCCCTCGGCAGATGCCACATAGGTGAAGTAAGAGGCCACGTTCTCCGCTAGCTCCGGATCATCGTAGGTCTGGCATCCCATGAGGTAGCTGACCATGACGATCGGGTAGGCATCGTCAACCGAACCATCGCGCACCAGATCGTAGGTGAGGACGGTATCGGTGGCGTCCTCCGCCTCAGGGGAGTTGTCCACGATGGCGGCCGCAGCTTCGGGCGAGTAGGCGAGGAATTCGCCGTTCACCTCGATGCTCGCGTGACTCAAATCGCCAATCTGAGAAGCGTCAGCATAGGTCACAGCACCTTCAACAGACTGGGTGAGCTGGACAACGCCAGAGGTCTTTTCTGCCGACTGTGTGCCACTGACTGGCCATACTTCATTTGGTTCCTCGGCCCATGCATCCGGTGCGGCTTCTGACAGGTAGGCCGTGAAGTTCTCGGTTGTTCCGGACTTATCGGAGCGGTTGACGGGGATAATGTCCAGATCTGGCAGGCCCGCATCAGGGTTGTCCTCCACCAGCGCCGGATCATTCCAGTTCGTGATCTCACCGGAGAAAATGCCCGCAACGTTTTCGGCAGACAAGTTGAGCTCATCCACCCCTGGCAAGTTGTACGCCACAGCAACCGGGGAAATATACACAGGTAGCTCTAGAACCTCGCCACACACATTCTTGGCGGTTTCCAGTTCGTCCGCGCTGAGAGGGGCATCCGACCCAGCGAAGGACACCTGACCGCCAATGAACTGCTCACGGCCCGTTCCCGATCCAGTGGCCTCATAGTTCACCGTGATGCCCGGTTCTACCGATGAGAAGTTATCGCGCCAAGCCTGCTGCGCATTCTGCTGGGAGGAGGCTCCCGAACCGTTGATGGTTCCACTCGAACCAGAGCCCTCCGAAGAATCTGTTGTGCCAGCACCATTTGCACCGTCACCCTGTGGGCCTGAGGAGCAAGCTGAAAGCGTCAGGGCAATCGCGCCGGCGATAGCGGCGAGCCCGGCGCCCTTGAAGCGTGAAGTTTTCACGATGTGCATCCTTTGATGTCGCAAGGAGCGCAAGTTGCGCTCACATGTAACGTTAAGCACGCACTGTAACCGTGGCACCATCGCCCGGTGAACGATCGGTGAACGTTGCCGTAAGGGTGCTATCGCGTTGTGGGCCGGTACTGCTCCACTGCGACAATCTGGGCCGCCCTCCCGTAGGGATGGGCGATGTGGGCGATGAAGATCTCGCCGGTCTTCAAGTAGGGATCCTTCGAGGGAATCTTCTTGTACAGTCCATTGGGCGCGCGATCCTTCACCGATTTGAACACGCTGGGCAACGTGGGCCGGTGCAGGCAGATCACCGCCGTTTCCTCAACCTCGCGGATCAGGTCGCGGACAGCCCGAACAACAGGCTTCTTATGCTTGTCATAGGCATGCTCCGTGAGTTCGGGCCGCTCGATCACCCGTAGGTTGGCCGCCTTCGCGTATGGACCTAGGGTGTCCATGCACCGCTTCCATGGAGAAGACGTGAGTTGGCGTGCTCCATAAGCATCGAGCTGGTGGCTGATCATCTTGGCCTGTTCATCGCCACGCGAGGTCAGTGGCCGGGTATCTTCCGTCCCCTTGCCTTTGCGCCAGTTGGAACGTTTGACGGCGCGCGCATGGCGCACCATGATCACCGGGGTTGTGTCCAGCTTGCCATCGCTCCACATGTCCACTACCCGGCCAAGGATTTCGCGATCCAGCTCCGATGAGAGCATCACCATCGCTTCGGACAGCGGAACCCACAACACTTCATCGATTTCATTCTTTGAGGCCGGTTTGATCTTTTGACGTGCTTTGACAGCCGGGTGATCATTCTCCAGCTCATGGCACACCCAGTAGGTGACTTCTTTCAGCTGGCCGCTCTTGAGCCGATACCGGATGGTTCCAGCAGGCCTGCGCAGCGCAACCTTCAGCTGAGTTTCCTCACCGATCTCGCGGATGGCACACGATCGGAGATCTTCATTGTCCTTCATCTTGCCCTTGGGAAATGACCAATCATCGTAGCGGGGCCTATGGATCAGCACCACCTCGAGCCTGCGCCCATTCTTTCGCCACACGATGCCACCGGCGGCCCGCACTTCAACCTTCGAGGAGGTGGTGCGGCGGCGATCCTTGGCGCCACCCTCCTTGGTGCTCTCTTCCTTGGTGCCCTCGGTTGTGGGGAGATCGGTGCCTTCCGGTTCCGCCTTCGGTGTATCCGGCAACTCCTTGATACTCATGAGAGCCTGCCACTGGCAACCCTTGAGCGCGCCTGGCGCATCAGGAGCTCTTGAATATCCTGAAGTGGCCGGCCCTTCGGGCTCAGGTGATGGCGCACCCAGCCATCCGGCTCCAAATGCCATGAACTGGTGGTATCGGCGCATGCCACGTCCAGCATGTCCACCAAGGTCTCGATCATCTTTGAATCGGTGATCCTAATGAGGGCTTCGATTCGCCTATCAAGATTTCGGTGCATGAGATCGGCCGAGCCAATGAAAACATCGGTATCGCCGTCGTTACAAAACGCGTAAATACGCGAATGCTCCAAGAATCGGCCGAGAATCGAACGGACCCTAATCTTGTCCGAAAGCCCCGGGATGCCCGGGCGTAATCCGCAAATCCCGCGAACTTGGATATCCACCGGCACGCCGGCTTGGCTGGCACGATACAGGGCGTCAATCGTCTTTTCGTCAACAAGGGCATTGGACTTCAGCTTCACCCATGCATCCTTGCCTGCCTTCTTGTTGACAATTTCGCGTTCAATGCGATCCACCAGCCCGGCGCGGATGCCCGTGGGGGCAACGAGCAGGCGATGGAACTTGGCCTGCGGGGCGTAACCGGACAGCTGGTTGAACAATCGGGTGAGGTCCTGACCAACATCGCGATCGCATGTCAGCAGGCCCAGATCTTCGTAGCCGCGAGCCGTCTTGGGATTGTAGTTGCCGGTGCCCACGTGGCAGTAACGGCGCAGGCCTTCGGCTTCTTGGCGCACAACGAGGCACAGCTTGCAGTGGGTTTTCAGCCCAACAATTCCGTACACCACGTGTACGCCAGCGTGCTCAAGCTTTCGCGCCCAATCGATGTTCGCCTGCTCATCGAACCGCGCCTTAATCTCCACAACAGCCAGCACCTGTTTGCCAGCGCGGGCTGCCCGGATGAGGGCGTCAATAATCGGCGAATCGCCGGATGTGCGATAGAGCGTCTGCTTGATGGCGAGAACCTTCGGATCATCCGCGGCTTGCGCAATGAACTGCTGGACCGATGTGCTGAATGATTCATAGGGGTGGTGCAGGAGGATATCGTGGCGCCGGATCGCTTCAAACACGTCACGCGGCTTGGCCGATTCCACTTCCGCCAGTCCATAGGAGGTGACCGGCACGTATCGCGGATACTTGAGGTTCGGTCTATCCAGATCGTGCACCACGTTCAGGCCTGTGAGATCCAGCGGAGCCGGAAGCTCAAACACATCATCCTGACGCACGCCCAGCTCCCGCACGAGGATCTTGCGGACGTTCGATGACATCTTCTTTTCCACCTCGAGGCGCACAGCCGGCCCGAACCGGCGCCGCACAAGCTCCTTCTCAAGGGCCGTCAGAAGGTTCTCTGCATCGTCTTCCTCAACCTCCAGATCCTCGTTTCGGGTGACGCGGAAGTTGTAGTACTCCAGCACCTCCATGCCGGGGAAGAGCTGATCCAGATGGGCGCCTATGACTTCCTCGAGCGGCACGTACTTGGTGCGCCCTTCCACATCCACCGGGACGTCTTCCGGCTTGTAGGGACGGCCTTCTGCATCCACCGCAATGAAACGTGGAAGGAGCTCGGGAATCTTGATCCGCGCAAACAGGTTCTTACCCGTTTTCGGGTTACGAAGAACCACCGCAAGATTCAGCGAGAGCCCCGAAATATAGGGGAAAGGATGGGCAGGATCAACCGCCAGCGGGGTAAGAACGGGGAAAATCTGCTTCTTGAAGAACTTGCGTAGCCTCCCGGTTTCCCCGTCTGGGAGATCCTCCCAGTGAAGAATATCGATGCCCACATCTGCCAGCTTGGGCTGAACATCCTTGAGGAACACGTTCGCATGGCGTGCCATGAGGTCCTGCGCGCGCTCAATGATGCCATCTAGCATCTGCCGCGGGCTGAGCCCGGAAGCTGAGGGCACGGCCACGCCCATGGCAATCCTGCGCTTGAGCCCTGCTACACGCACCATGAAGAACTCGTCGAGGTTCGAGGCAAAGATCGCAAGGAACCACGCGCGCTCGAGAATGGGTAGATCCTGATCCTCGGCCTGCTCCAGTACGCGTTCGTTGAACGCCAGCCATGACAGCTCGCGATCAGCAAAACGCCCCTCCGGCAGCGGTGACTCGTCCAGAGAACGGCTGGAGAGTTTCGCTTCCTCGCGCGCTTGACGTGCCATATCCACCAAAGACGTGGTGGATATGGCCGAACCTAACCTCAGGCGCGCCTGCCTGCGTGCGCGTTCCGCCAGCTGTTCATCCTGATCCACCACGGTTTCCGTGATGTCATCTTCTTCCAAGTCCGGATCTCGTTCATCCGTGAGCTGGGGTCCCGGGTCCGAATGGGCGGCATCGCCCTCAGCCTGGTTCTGTCCGTCAGGTTGGTTCTGGCCGTCACGTTGGGCCTCCGCCTCAGGCTGATTCTGACCCTCGGGCTCACGCGGGAGATCGGGCTCACCACTTTGTTGCCATTGTTCCTCGGTGTACTGATCTGCCACGTTTACTTCCCCTAAAACTCTTCTGAGAACCGAACTGTTGTTGCGCGCTATTCCAGTAGGCCCTCGGACGCCAACGCTGCTGCGTGCCGGAACTCTGCCGATGTGGCCATCAGCGCCCGATCACGCCGAGTCACGATGTTGGCCAGCTGATCCTGATCAGTTTCGATCCACGCGGGGTTGACTTCACCGAGAAAGTTGGTGATCCGAGCCGAATCGGTCAGCACATCTTCAAATGTTCCCTCGAAGGTTCCAGCCAGAACCGTGTTCCACTCCTGAAGAATAGTTCCCGGCTTTGGCGTCATGGAGATCTTGAGTTCGCCATCCGCGCCCTGCGATTTCATCAGATCCACGACCTTCTCGTAGCGGTCAGCTACTGCATTACCGGACCTGCGAATCCATTCGCGAAGCAGGTATCCGCGCCACAGAATACCCGGGAGTGTGTCCTCGGGTGAACGAACCCAGCTCTCCGCAAGGACGTCCACGCCTTCATCGTCTACTAGCGCGATGATGCGTTTAACTGCCTCAAGATCCTGCTCAACTCGTGCCTGTCCGATCGGCACCAGCGCTTGTGCCGATGTGTGCGCCAACTCGGAGTTGTAGGCCACATCCGAATCGCCTTCGATGGCTTCGATCTGCTCCGCGTCAAGCTGCGCCGGACGCCGTGGTGTTCTGCTCATGGCAACCTCCTCTATGCTTCCTACATTGTCCCGCAGATCACCCTCCAATGGGTAAACTTCCACGAAACACGATGATGAACTCCCGGTGTACATTCTTCACCACTAGGCGCAACGTCACGTGCACCCAACGTGACGTATGCCCTCCCCGGCGCGTATATTATAGAAGCGCTGAGCCTCAGTTCAGCAGAGGGCCTATAGCTCAACGGCAGAGCATCGGACTTTTAATCCGCTGGTTCTGGGTTCGAATCCCAGTGGGCCTACCAAACAACACACGCCTCTGAGCAACGCGTTCTGACACTTAACCCCAAATACCATGAGGGATGCCCGAGGTCCTAAAACCTCGGGCATCCTAATGCTTTGTAGTAGCGTAAACCATACGCTATATCACCAGCTGCAGATCGGGGATCTGGACTGGACCGATAACTGTGGGTCGGTGACCTCGGCTACCGATACAAGTAGGCTAGTCCTTCTAACACTGAGCCGTCAACAGCATTTGGCTGAATGAGTATGAGCGACTCATTTAGCAGCCAAATCCCGCGGTACGTATGTTAACTCTTCCGCTCCTTAGCGTTGTATCGTCGAATGATTCTAAGTCAAAACATCTACGCAACCTCTGCGCCAGCTCACCCTTATCGGATCTCTGTCCAGGAAGATCCGGTGATTCCCCAGACCAAGCGCGGCGCGCATATGAAACAGATCCTGCTACTAGATCTGCCATCTGGAGCCCATCAGTTGATCGAGAATCGAGATCCAGACACGAAACCACCGTCATACATTGCAGCTGCTGATTGACTTGGCTTTTAACTTGGTCAGCTAGGGACACACCAGATGGCGTTGTGATCAAATCCAGATGAGCAGAGAGCAGCTCTCCTCGATTCGTGTTCCCACGAACCAACTTGGAAACACACTCTCGTTGCGCTTCCCACGCTTGCCTGCCTTGGAAAGGATCGGCGGTTGCTTTGTCAAAGACATATGCCCCAATTCGCACATCTGCTTGAGCTAGTTGTTCGATTGCCTCAAAGTACACTTGCTTCGTATCGCGAGTTACGGCAGAGAATTTGAACTCGCCCTTAAAATGGTGGCGCTCTCTTACGCCACGCAATTCCCGCATTAGTTGGCCACTATCCCGTACTTTCACAAGACCTAGAACGAAGAACTTGCTATGAGAAGACTTAGAACCTGACTCATCGATGAACATATCAGAAACCGGTGTATCTGCAGGCGCGCGAAAGTTGTTCGACCAAGTTCTTACATTCACAATCAGACGCTCCTAAGCACCGGCAGTAAGATCATTTTACAGAGTGCCACCGACAAGACCGCTTGCTGCGAACGTTCATCATCATGGCCATCAACCCCATACTGCCAGCAACGTTACCCCGCAACATAGCGTGTCGCGCCGCAGCCAGAAAAAGTGTGGCGCCACCCCGGAAGGTGGCGCCACATCTCTAGTCTTTAGCTGGACTTACTTGCCCTTGCGGTCATTGATTTCCTGCTCAACGCGGTCCTTGAGGGCGCCAGCGTTCGCCTTGACATCGTCAACGAATTCCTTCGCCTTGCCTTCTGCGCCTTGGACCTTGCCTTCGGCTTCGAGATCCTTATCGTCAGTGAACTTACCTGCGGTTTCCTTCGCCTTGCCAGCAAACTTATCGAACTTGTCGTCTTGCGCCATGAGTTTCCTCCGTTGCCTAGTAGGTTAATGACACTCTCGAATGTAGCCCGAGCCATGTTTTATAGCAATGCTTTCAGCTAATAGCCACGTAGGTTCGCCGTCGTCGTCGTCAAAAAACTACGGAAGGCGGTGCACCCATTCCTCGGTAGCGAACTTGACTTTGCAGCGCTCGCGCGCCGTTTCCAGATCCTCCGCCGTGATCTCGCCGCGGGCGGCGCCATACTTCTGGGCAAAGTGGTCCAAGAACACATCGATGATGTCCTCGCGGGCCATGCCGGTTTGCGAACGCATGGGATCCACGCGCTTGACCGCGCTGCGCAGGCCCTTGTCCCGCACCTTTTCGCCCCCGATGCGCAGTACGTCCATCATCTTGTTGGCATCGATATCGTAGGACATCGTCACGTGGTGAACCATGTAACCGTTGGCCCAACGCTTCTGTGCGGCGCCGCCGATCTTGCCCACTTCGGAGGCGATATCGTTCAGCGGAATGTAGTGGGCCTTGACCCCGACCTTCTCAAGGGCTTCCAGAACCCACTGATCGAGGAAGGAATAGGACTGCGCAAAACTCAGGCCGTCCACCAGCGCCGTGGGAATCACCAGCGAATAGGTGACGCAGTTACCCGGTTCCATGAACATCGCACCACCGCCAGTGACCCGGCGTGAGACCGTAATGCCGTGCAGATCCACGCCTTCCTGATCGATTTCGTTCTGATAGGACTGGAAGGAGCCAATCACCACCTGCGGGGCGTCCCACTCCCAGATGCGCATGAATGGCTTGCGGCGCCCGGCCGCCACGTCTTCCACGAGTGTCTCGTCCATCGCCACGTTGATCATCGGGTTCACGACGGGACCGTGAATCACCTCAAAATCAAGATCATCCCAGCTCAGCGCGCGCCCCAGAGCCCGGCGCACCGCAATTCCCACGGCTTCTGCCGTAATCCCGAACAGGACGTCCGATGGCAGAATCGCTCCTTCGATACGCTCGGCCAGCTGATGAGCCGTAGCTTCCTCGGGAGCTCCCTCGATCGCTCCCACAATCCGGATCAGCGTCTCATCCGGCTCCAAGAAGAAATCACCCGAGAGCTGCACATTGGATAGGACGCCCTCTTTGACGTCGCAATCAATAACAACAAGCTTGCCACCGGGGACTTTGTACTCACCATGCATACTTCTATTCTGGCCCAATCGAGCAGGGTTCATGCCATGGGAATGCTCACGCTACGGGAGGGGTCGGGTCCGTGGGTGGTTCTGATGGGGATGGGGACGACGACGATTCGGGCATGCTCCCCTCTTGCGTATCACCCGGAAGCTGCGCGCCGTCATCCACCTGCGTTCCGTCATCGGAATGTCCCGTCGCGAGCGCCACAGCAATCGACACGAGAATCAGCCCGCCCACTTCGGCCCAGTTCGGCACCTGCTGAAGCATGACGAGGCCAACAAGGAGGCTGGTGACCGGAAGGAGCGAGGTCAGGAGCGCCATCGTAGCGGCGGAGATCCGGCGCATGACGATCTGGTCAATGCCATAGGGAAGCGCCGAGGAGAGCAGGCCCACCGCAAGCAGCGCGAGGAGCAGCTTCCAATCGCTGGCGATCGCCCCGATTCCCGGGGCCCCCAGCGGCGCATAGAACAGGCCGGCCACTGCCATGGCCCACGCCAGCGAATCCAGCCCATGCCCACCGATGGCTACCTTCCGCCCAATCCAGATGTACAACGCCCAGAAAAGCCCGGCGAGCAGCACGAACCCCACACCGGCGGCAACCGTGGGATCGGACATGTCCACGCCGGCCCACGAGATGAGGAATACGCCGCTGGCGGCCAGAACGATGCCGGTACGGACCCGCCATCCCCGTCCCGTGAGGGCAGCCAAGAGAACCGGGCCGATGTATTCGATGGACACTGCCGTGCCCAGCGGAATTCGGTCAATCGCCATGTAGAAGTTGAGGTTCATCCCGCCCAGCACAATCCCAAAAAGCGCGGCCCGCCCGAGCATCCGCCAATCGAATGTGCCGTCTGCGTGGCGCGGCAGGGCCCTGCGCCACACAAGCATGATGATGGCGGCGGCCGCGATACGTCCCCACCCAACAGAGATCGCCGGTGCCACAGCGAACAGCCCAACGGCGAATGATGCGCCAACATACTGGGAAATACCCGAGCCCAGCATCAACAACGGGGCCCACCGGTTTCCCTGAGCGCCCTGAGTTTGGGGGCTGGCTGGGCCGCCTGGTCCTGCTGGGCTCGCTGGACCCATTGGACCTACAGCATTCGACATTCTGCGCCTCACATGTGGAAAAGAAAAGCGATGAAAAGAGTGATAACCAAACTGGCAAGAGTGGAGATGATGTTGGCATCGCGGGCCAACTCAATCCCCACGTTATACCGATGCGCGTACGTGAACACGTTGTTGGCCACGGGGAAACCACCCGCGATGGTCACAGCCATCAGCGAATTACCTTCCATCCCGAAGGCCATGCCCAGCCCAAATGCCAGCGCTGGCCCCGCAATGCACCGCAAGAACACCGCGAAGAAAAGCGGCGCAGATTCCCTGCCGACCCGTGGAATGTGAGATCCGCGCCATGAGATGCCCATAGCAAGCAGGATCATTGGTACGGCCGCGTTCGCCATCACATCAACGGGCGCCGCAACGAAGGACGGGATGTCGATTCCCGTCAGCGCCACCGCGAGGCCCAGAAGCACGCCGATCACCGGCGGGTTGAGGAAGGGGGAGAACACTGTTTTGATCCAGCTGCGGCCCTTCTTGCCGGTTTGCCGGTCAAGAAAGGCGAACGCGATGGGCACCATCACGCACAACTGGAACACCATGATGGGTGCCGATGCCGCCGCATCCCCCGCCACCGCCACGAGGAAGGCAACGCCCAGATTTCCGGCGTTGGTGTAGGAGGCACACAGGGCGCCAATCGTTACTTCGCCGCCTCGCATCTTGAACACGTAACGGGCCACAAGCGCATAGGCGATGGCCAGAATCACGGCGCCCAGCACGTTGGCGGCGGCGCCTGCGGAAAACACTTCCGCAGGGTCCGAATGCGCCACTGTATTGAACAGCATCGCTGGCATGGCACCCGCGAAGCAGATGCGAGTCAGGGCCTTGTCAGCGCCAGGGCGAGTGATGTTGTAACGCGCCAGCAGATAGCCAACGATCATCACCGCGATGAGGGACCAGAATGCGACAATCACATCACCCATAGTCCACCTCTCCGATCAGCGCTCGATGATCCGATATTGGCAGAAGATGCGCGCTGCCCGCCCGCGCTTTCACGTTCTGGCCGATGATGTGATCGATCTGGGTGCGTGGGGCATCGCTCGGATACGTATCGGCGCTCGCGAGCAGTGCATACCGCGATTGGACCCGCAGAGCCTCTTCGCGGATGTTGAGATCTCCCATGATGATTCGCGGGGCACCGCCAAGGCCGATCCGGTGGGCTAGTTGGTCAAGTTTGGATTCCAGCCAAGCTAGCTGCTTGGGGCCGATCCCCGGGGCCAGATGGGTTCCACACACGAGCGTTGGCCGCGTTCCCGAATCCACGAGCACCACTATTGCCCGGCGCTGCTCCTCGAGGCGGAACCTCGTCCCGATGGACGTCCGCCGGACCGGTGAGCGCCAGCTCGGTAGCCACCACACCCACATTCGTAGAACCGGAAGCCGTGAGTACATGGCGATTCCGTAGCCTTGATCGGCGTGTGGTTTTCGTGGGTTATAACGCCGACGGGCCAGCGCCACATCACTCCATGTAGCACCCGCCTTCTCGGAAAATGGTGTGTTCAAGGTGCCGCGAACTTCTTGAAGGCACACAATATCCGGGGCCAGAGCAGCCAACATAGCGGCGGACTGCTCCACCACACCCATATCTTGGGTAGACGCTAGGAGTCCGTTGGGCTTGCCGCTTTGACAATTGAATGTTGCCACTCGCATGTTAGTTGCGGGCCGAATCATCCTCCGGGTCGAAGGTCAACGAAACTGAATTCATGCAGTAGCGCTGTCCCGTAGGAGTTTGGGGAGCGTCTGGGAACACGTGGCCCAGATGCGAGTGGCAGTTTGCGCATCGCACCTCCACACGCGCATACCCGAGCTTGTAATCCACATCCGTTTCAACCGCATCGGAACTGGAGGGATCGTAGAAGCTGGGCCACCCGCACCCGGCGCCGAACTTGGTTTCCGAACGGAACAGTTCGTGACCACAGGCCTTACAACGGTAAATACCTTCGCGTGATTCATCGAGCAGCTCGCCCGTGTAGGGGCGTTCGGTGCCTGCTTCGCGCAGCACCTGGAATTCTTCCGGCTTCAGTAGCGCACGCCATTCCTCATCGGTCTGGGGCAGCATTGGTTTCTCAGTCACTTGCTCATCGTCTCCTACAGTTTCTGCGTTCTTCAAGGCTTTGATGTCACGTGTTGGTCTGGTTATCCGGCTCGTGGACGGGGTCCATAGTCTGAGTTTCCGTGATAGAGGATGCGTGGGCATCCGGGGTTGGCGCGCTTGCCGCTGTCGAAGAAGCCGCATTGTCAGAGGAAGACTTTTCGCCGGAATTATCACCGGCCGAACCCTCGCCTCCGGAACCCTCATCAGCGGAATCTTCCACAACGGGAGTTTCCTGAGTATCATCGGCGAGCATTCGCTCATAGGCGGCGTCACGTTCTTGATAAGCTTCCTCGCCCGGGCCCGAGAATTCTTGCGCACGGCGCTCGGCTGATTCTGATCCACTAAACATCGAGGACTTGTGGCCGGTTGTGCGGGTCTCGTGTTGCTCGTCCTCAGTGGGCTCTGTTGTCTCGCGCTGTTCAACCGGGACCCGCGCCGGATAAAGGAGAGGGAGATCGGCGGCGTTAATCACCTGGGTGGCGGTCACATCCTCAGTTGTTGGACCACTCGCGGCTGTATCGAATGTATCCACAACCGATGTGTCGCTCGGGAGGACCAA
The DNA here is from genome assembly GCF_052089425.1 of Ancrocorticia sp. Lineage (NCBI taxonomy): Bacteria > Bacillati > Actinomycetota > Actinomycetes > Actinomycetales > Actinomycetaceae > Ancrocorticia > Ancrocorticia sp. The sequence goes on from NZ_JBQCZW010000023.1 coordinate 37,159, forward strand.
ACCGGGAGCAACGCCGGGCAGCGCCTGAGAATCATTGGACTCCTCTCCCGATTCACTGTCCGGGACGAATTCTTCGGCGCCCTTGTATTCCTCCACGTGGTGTTGGAGCCACTTGACCATCTCTTCGCGCACATAGAGCTTAAGATCCGTGACCTCTGCTGAATTACGTCCGGAAAGTAGCGCGGAGATGAGGACGCGGCCGCCAATGACATCGGTGACTTGGAGCAGGCCGGTTTCCCCGTCCCACAGTTGAGAATGCTTGAGGATTCTGTCAAGCTCACGGCGCATGCCGTCAATCGGCGTTGTCCACGCCACGTCAAAGTCCACCTTGCCCAGCAGGTTGGGAGCGCGCCGGGTCCAGTTCTCGAAGGTCTTCGCCGTCATCTCTCTGGATGGAACGATGAGGCGGCGGCCATCCCACGATTTCAGCACAACATATGTGAGGGTGATTTCCTCAACCGTCGTAAAAGTCTCTTCCCACACCACAATGTCGCCCATCCGGATCGAATCGGAGAAGGCAAGCTGGAGCCCAGCAAACACGTTTCCCAAGGTTGCTTGCGCGGCAATACCAACAACAACCGAGAACAGGCCAGCTGAGGTGAACAGTGCGCTTCCGAGCGTTCTGCCCCAATCGAAGGTCAAGAGGATAAGGGCTACGCCCATCAGCCAAATCGCCGCAACTATGATCCGGTTGAGTATTTCCAGCTGAGTCTGTTTGCGTAGATAGCGCGAATCCTCGGATGTCTTCCATCGGTCAAGCACCGTGTCCTCAACGGATGTGACGATCCGAGCAACCAGCCACGTCAAGGCCAAGATGAAGACTATCTGGATTCCGTGATCCACGATCGAGCGCCAGCGGGTTTCGGTCTCCCCCGAATCCTCAGGCCAGGCAACGCGCATCCCAATCCAAGCACCAACAACGCCCAGCGTCACTTCAAACGAGTTGGAGATCGAATGTATCGTGTCCCGAATGATCGGATGCTTGCGCAGGGCGAACCGAGAGAGCAGCTGGACAAGCAGGGCGATAATCAGGCCGACGGCTAAGCCAATGCCCACTCCCAGCAAAATCGTCACCACATCTACCGTGGCGCTGACAACCTCATCAGTGTCAACACCCTCGGTCTCATCAACCGCCGCCAGAATGGCCCATTCGTTCCCCATGTCTTAAGGCTAGAGCACCGCCTATGTTCTTGGTGAGGGGCAGACTGTTCGCCCTATGGAAACTAGCGGAAAGCCAGTGACAAATGCGCGGTGATACAGTCCACATCTGTTGGATTCGACAGCACGAAGCGATTCAGTCTAAGCTTTAGGAGTTCCACCAAGCGGAGACGTTAGGAACGCGGGAGCTCCCGTTAGGCCCCCATCGTCTAGTGGTCTAGGACACCGCCCTTTCACGGCGGCGACACCGGTTCGAACCCGGTTGGGGGTACCGAATCCACTTTGTGGAATCGAGAGGTCAATACCTCAAAGTATTGGCCCCGTAGCGCAGTTGGTTAGCGCGCCGCCCTGTCACGGCGGAGGTCGCG
>NZ_JBQCZW010000024.1:0-38001 GCF_052089425.1 Ancrocorticia sp.
CCACTACCACTCCACAGCACCACCCATCACACCCAACCTCAACAGACGGAACTAGAGGCGGCGTTTTCGAAGGCTTCTGGGATTTTCAAATCAGTGAGCTACTCACGCACGCCACGTCTTGCAGCATCGGCACCTATATTGACGCCACTAATCGCCGACAAGGCCTAGCGCCCAACCTGAAAAGAGTGGGATACTAGCGGGGAGCCAGTTAGTTCCAGCTAGCTGACTCCCCTGGTTACTAGGGTGTTCTCATCCAATGAGGACGAGAACTGCTAGCAGAGCAGCAAGGGCCCGGATTATCGGTGCGGCGTTGGTAATCGCTGCGCACCATATCCGGGTCTTTTGCTTCCCCGAAAGCCCGCCTTGTGGCTTGCCCATGGTAACCTCCTCTCGCGGTACATCCTCCACGACGATTACAGAGCAGTGTTCGTGGGGTGTGCCGTAGAGGCATTGTCACATTATCCAGTCCCCTGAAGCCCTGCACGGTTTTTCCACAGCCACCAGTGACCGGAACCTATTGGGTGGGATCTTCGAAGGCTTCCGGGTGTGCGGCCATGTAGGCCGTGGCATCCTCGATCAGCGCATCAATCTTTTCGCGGCCGTCCGTCAGCTCGACAGCATACTTCTCAATCACGGGCGCCTGCGCCAACACATAGATATCAGCAATACGATTCGTAAAGTCCGTTGACTGCTGACATTCAGCCACCTTCAACGCCATCGCCACCTGCTCCTCGGTAATGACCGTACCCGGAATCGGCTCTGACACCGTGCCTTCGACACCACCCATAACCATGCTTGATTCAACCTGATCTGGCTCCGTTTTTACACCCTCAACGAAGCCGGGGCGTTGCTCATCGTAGGTCAATCCTGCATCGGCGTAACACACCTTCAGATCTCTAAAGGCTTCCTTGGCATCGGGCGCGAGCAACGCTGCCTCTTCGGCTTGCCAGATCTCTTCATCCCATGGCCCGCTGTTATCAATCACTCCGGGCTCGAATTGCTGAACATCGTCAGTCTGTATACAGCTTCCCATCGCCTCATCCCGGACCTCATACGTCAGCCCATCGTCATACACAGACTGATCTGGGTACTCATAACCTGCTGGCGGTTCGACGATCATGTTTCGAATCAGACTGTCATCGCTCTGAGGCCCAGCAAAGGCGAACTTCTCAGCTATCTCTTGGGTCCACGGCCCGTATAGGGCATACATCTCCGCCGTGGGATCAGGGTTCCACTTCTCGACCCGCGGCCATGCAACACCCTTATCTCTTGCACACACCGTCACCGCCGTTTCACGGGCGATCGAGACTGTGGCATTCTCATCCGGCGTCGGCATGAAGCGGCCGATCGGCAAAATAACTGTTCCAGCTTCTGGATCTACATCGGCGGTCAGATCAATTCCGCTCAGATCCGCTCCAGCGTCCTCAGCACTCGGCGTCGCTTCGCCGGGCGAATCGTCACTGCATCCCGCTAGCACCATTGCGGCCAAACTCAGCGCAATCACTGCGCCCATCAACTGAGCCTTCATCGAGACCATCCTCTGTCAACGCCATTGTTACGTTAAGAATAGATCAGGAACGCCTCCCGTCAGCTAAATGGCGCGCGCTCACCCGAACCCCTAGCAGTCAGCGTCATGGGCAAGCGCACGATCTGCGCGTCACGGCTAGGATCTTCGATTCGTGCGATGGCAAGATCTGCCGCTTGACGGCCCACCTCCACCGGATCGGACGAGATGACGGACATGCCAAGAACGCTCGCCCATTCGACATCATCGAAACCTATGAGTGCTGGACGCACCGCAGCGGGATAACGCAGGCGCAGTTCCTGAAGGATCGCCAGAGCGGATCGATTGTTCCCGCCGATAAAGGCCGTTGGAGAATCTTCGCGTTCAACCAATGCTCCGGCCACTTTCCTGGCACTTTCAACATCATGGGCGCCTGTGCGGACGAGCTCCTGCCATCCATGAGCACCAGCCTGCTCCATCGCCTGCGTATACCCCGCTAGACGCCCCTGTTGAGTGGGCAGCCATTCGTAATCACCAATGTAGGCAATACGTTCGTGTCCAAACCCCAGCAAGTGAGCGGCAGCCATCTTCCCGCCGGCCTCATCATCCAGCACCACCGAATCTGCCTCGATTCCGCGAGCCTCCCGATCCACAAAAACGACGGTCATTCCCGTGCGTAGGAGGTCGAGATAACGTGAATGATCCTCCATGGCCGATACAACAATCAGAGCGCGCGACCGCAGGCGAGCAGCAGAGGTTGCCAGTTCCCATTCAGTTTCAACATTTTCGTTTGAACTAGAGAGGTTGAGGATCATACGGCGCTCCCTAGTCCTCTCCTCAAGTCCCTGCGCGATACTCGCATAAAAGGGATTCGTAATATCGCCGGTGATGACGGTAATGACCTCAGCTTGCTGACCACTTGCTAGCAGGCTTGCGGCAGCGTTGCGGCGATATCCGAGGGATCGAGCCACGCCCAGAACGCGCTCCCGAGTTTTCGGTGCGACGTTTGGCTCACCCGCGAGCACGCGCGAGGCCGTTTTCAAGCTAACGCCGGATGCCTCAGCCACCTGCGCTAACGTCACGCTTTTCAGTCCCATTCCCCCATTATCTGTGAAAACGCACTATGAGGAACGAAAGTGGGATGCTAGACTCATCACTATTCGTGACAGCGTTGTCATACGCACGAAACGAACGTCGTCATATTCCTGGCCGAAGGAGACCACCACGCTATGACACCTCCATCAAGCACATATTCGCGCCGAGTAGGCAGACGGACCGCCGCAGCCTTCGCTGCCGGCACACTCGCCTTGACGCTTGCTCCCACCGCGCTGGCTGCACCAGAGGGTGAGGACAGCTTCTCGTCGTCGTTCGAAAGCGATGATCCCAACGTAGCCGTATCAACCACGTACGGTGATGAACTCACTAATATCACCGGACAAGCGAGCCAACCCGGAAGTCTACTGTCCGACGTAGCCGACGTAACGGCTTCTGGTGAGAATCCACCGAATGAGCTAGCGAGCTCTCTGGCCGATGCCAACCCTCAAAGCAAGTGGCTAGTACGCGAATCAACGGCTTGGGCGCAGTACGAGCTGACCACGCCTGCGGCCATCACGTCATACAGCCTGACGTCAGCTAACGATGCCGCGGGCCGCGATCCCAAGGACTTCGAGATTCTCGGTTCTCAGGACGGCGAAGAGTGGGAGACGATCGATACCCAGAAGGGGCAATCGTTCGGATCCCGGCACGAGACGAAAACATATGAGCTCGAGGCTCCCTCGGACGCCTACGCCCATTACAAGCTGGATATCACGGCAAACAATGGCGAATCGTTGACTCAGTTGGCGGACTGGGATCTCCTTGACGCCTCGCGTGAAGATGTTGTCAGCCCGATGGCATCCAAGCAGGGCACTGGGCCATCAAGCTCATACACCGCGAAGACTGGTGTGGGCTTCACCGGCCTGAAGTCTCTGGAATACGGCGGCAGGATTCTTGAGAACGGCAGCGCTTCATCCACTAATGAGGTGTACGACGTCAACGTGGATATCACCGAGGGCCTTGAACTGAGCTACAAGATCTTTCCGGTGCTGGATTCTGACCTGACCTACGCCTCCACATATGCATCCATCGATCTGCTGCTCGCGGACGGAACGCGACTCTCCGATACGGGATTGAACGATCAGAACGGATTCGCAGCGAACGCGGCGGCTCAGGGAAGTTCCAATGCGCTATGGCCGGATCAGTGGAACTCCATCAAGGTGGATCTCAGCGGCCTTGAAGGCCAGACGATTGAGAAGATCTTGTTCAGCTACAACATGCCAGAAGCGGCAGGCGGGACAGTATTCCGCGGCTTTGTGGACGATGTGGCACTGGCGCCGGCTGAGGCGCTCGATACGAGCGACGGCCTCATCTCTTACGTGGATACCCGGCGCGGGACGAACTCCTCCGGTGGCTTCTCCCGCGGCAACAACTTCCCTGCCGCAGCATGGCCGAATGGGTTTAACTTCATTACCCCGATGACCAACGCGGATTCTACGAGCAGTCTTTACCAGTATCAGGCGGCGAACAACGCGGAGAACCTTCCCACCCTCAATGGCATCGGGTTCTCGCACGAACCGTCAATCTGGATGGGCGACCGTAACCAACTCGCCTTCATGCCGGCGGCCGGCTCTTCCCCAACATCCAACCTGACTGATCGAAGGCTGGCCTTCACGCACGAAGATGAAGTGGCGCGGCCCGATGTGTACTCCGTCCAGTTCCAAAATGGAATTGAAACAGCCGTAACGCCAACTGATCACGGTGGAGTCTTCTCCTTTACCTTCCCCGGTGACGAGGGCAGCGTGCTGGTGGATAAGGTGACCGGCGATGCCAAGCTCTCTGTGAGCGATGACGGTGTGGTATCCGGATGGATCCATGGCGGTTCGGGCTACCCAGGCCGCACGCGCATGTTTGTATACGGACAGTTTGACGCTTCACCCACTACGGCGGGCACTCCGTCAAGCGGCAACCGCGCGGATGCCCGTTACGCGGCATTCGATACTTCCTCGGACAAAACCGTGGAGTTGCGAGTTGCCACATCGTTCATCTCCAGTGATCAAGCGAAGAAGAACTACAGCTTCGAGCTGGATGGGCGCAGCTTTGATGACGTTCAGTCCGATGTGAAAGCTGCCTGGGATGATCGCTTGGGTGCGATCACTGACGTCAAGGGCGCCACAGATGAGCAGCTGGTTAATCTCTATTCCGGCCTTTATCGCATGAATCTCTACCCGAACTCTCAATTCGAGAACACGGGCACGGCCGATTCACCTGTGTACAAATACGCTAGCCCTGTATCACCAACATCGGGCGAGGCAACGGACACCACCACCAACGCCAAGATCGTGGACGGCAAGGTCTATGTCAACAACGGTTTCTGGGATACCTACCGCACCGAGTGGCCGGCAATCGCTATGTTCTATCCGGACCTCGCGGAAGAATTGGTGGACGGCTTCGTCCAGCAATACCGCGATGGCGGGTGGGTGGCCAGATGGTCCTCCCCCGGATACGCCGATCTTATGACGGGCACCAGCTCCGATGTTGCGTTCGCAGAGGCCTACATGGCCGGAACACTTTCCAACGAGAAGGCACTCGATGCCTACGATGCGGCCGTCAAGAATGCGACAACTCTTCCGGCCTCGGCAGGGGTTGGCCGCAAGGGCCTCGATACGGGGATCTTCCTCGGTTACACGCCAGACAGTACGGGCCAAAGTGCTTCGTGGGGCCTTGAAGGATTCATCAACGATTTTGGCATCGCCGAAATGGCGGGCGCCTTAGCTGAAGATCCGGACACACCTGCAGAACGCGTGGATCAGTTAAAGGAAGAAGCCGAATACTTCAAGGTTCGCAGCGAAGATTACGTCAACATGTTCAATGAGGAGGCCAACACATTTACCTCCCGCAATGCTGACGGCAGCTGGGACGATGGCGCGGACTTCGATAAGAAGGAATGGGGACACGCCTTCACTGAGGCCAGCGCGTGGACGTTCGGATACCACGCTCCCCACGATGTGGACGGTTTGGCATCCCTGTATGGGGGCCGCCAAGGCCTGATCGATAACATCTACGAGTTCCTTGCAGAACCGGAGGAGGCTGCATACTCGTCCATCCACGAGGCACGCGAGGCGCGCGACGTCCGTATGGGCATGCTGGGCATGAGCAATCAGGTTGCCCACCACATCCCCTACGTGCTGGGTGAGGCGGGCGATGCCTCTGGCTCCCAGAAACTCGTGTCCGATATTCAGGACAAGCTGTTCGTTGGCTCGGACATCGGGCAGGGCTATCCGGGCGATGAGGACAACGGAGAGTTTTCCGCGTGGTACGTGTTCTCGGCACTTGGCTTCTATCCGTTGGCCGTCGGTTCGGGTGACTACACCGTGGGTTCGCCCATGTTCGATTCGGCCACCGTCAACTTCGGGGATAAGTCTCTCGTCGTGAACGCTGAAGGTGCCTCGGCCGGAAAGAACTACGTGGCCGGCGTGGACATCAACGGCCAATCCGTCGGGACCACAACGTTCGATGGCGATCTCATACGTGAAGGCGGGACACTCACCTACACGATGAGCGCCGAGCCCTCCTCATGGGGCGCAAAGGATCTGACTGAAGATCTGAAGGTTCCAGAACCTGCACTGGACGTCACCACCTACGGTGTGGTGTCCACAGAAGGCGATACTGCGGTTGATTCGGGAAGCCTGACGTCCCTTACCGATAACTCCATGCGCTCGGCTACGACGTTCGATTCCGATACGGCATCAATCGTCTGGAAATCAAACTCCGGCCCAGTTGCCATCGATCGCTATACATTAACGGCGCTGGCAGGAAGTGGAGCGCCATCTGGCTGGACGCTGTCAGGTTCGATCGATAACGGTCAAACGTGGACGGCACTGGACGAACGCGAAGGCCAGACTTTCCCATTCGGCACCCAGACGCGGCCCTTCGCCGTGGATTCGGCATCCGCCTTCACCTCCTACAAGCTGGATGTGACGGGTACGGAGGGTGAAAACCTCGCCCTCGCGGAAATCGAGCTGTTCGGAGGGGCGGGCGAATCCACCGATCTCATCCTGACCCCCGTTGAGGGAGTCACCGGAACGGTTGGCGAAGAAGTGGATGCCACCCTTGCCACGCTCGTGGGAAGCGCGGAGAGCTACGAAGCCACGGTATCGGCAGGCGACGGTTCGCAGCCCGCCGAAGCCACGCTGAGCCAGAACGCTCTGGGAGGATATGACATCAGCGCCCCACACACCTACGAGAAGGCGGGTACGTACACCGCCACCATCACGGCAACGGATTCAGATGGCGGGGCGGTTTCGGCCACCACGTCCATCGATATCTCCCGTGATAACACGTTTGTTGGGCTGTTCAACAATACGTGTATTGCCGATTCCACCTATCCCGCCAGTTGTGACGGGCAAGGCTACGGCTATATGCGCGATAAGTTGGCGGACACGGACTTCACGCAGGGTGAGACCATTGCGTTGGCGGACACGGAGCTGAGCTTCGACCTGCCGGAATTCGTTCCTGAGCAGCCGGACAACATCACCACTGAGGGCCAAACCTTCAACGTAAATCTGGGCGAGGGCGCAACTCAGCTCTCCCTGATCGGAGCCGCCACTGAGAACGAAAAGGATCTCGTGGCAAGCCTCGAATTCACCGATGGCTCCACTCAGGACGTCCCGATCCAGTTTGGTGATTGGGTGGGTGCCTCCGGCAATCCCAGCTTCGAGAACTCGATTGTTGGAATGTCTGAAGGCCGATATTCCGGCACCAGCCCCGAATCCACCGTCAAAAACGCCGCGGTATACGCCACAGCTCCACTACCGCTGGATACCGATGATTCGGGTGCTCCCAAGGTGGCCCTGAGCCTCACGCTTCCTCAGGACGAAGGTTCTTTGGCAAGTGAAGGCCGTGCACACATTTTCGCCATCGCTTCCGATGGTGATCGTGCGGCATCTCAGGATCTCGAGGTGACGCCCGCCGAGGGCCTGACCGTTGAGGAGGGTTCGGAGCTTTCCGAAACGCTCGCCACGGTCACGGGCGGAGCGCCCGATGCTGAGCTAACCGCCACCGTCAACTGGAATGATGCCAGCGCAACGGAGGAGGCCGAGGTAGTGGACGGCGCGATCTCAGCTGCCCATACCTACGCTGAGGCTGGCGAATACACCGCCGTGGTGACCGTTGATGATGGAGTGAAGTCAGTGGCCACACAGGTCACGATCACCGTTACTGAGACGGCTGCATACGAACCCACCCTCAGCGCGGAACCTGACACAGCCAGTGCCGGGGATACGATCACCATCACTGGTAGCGGGTTCAAGCCCGGTGAGGACGTGGAGGTCACGAGCGGCGATACCGTGGAAACCGTGAGCGCACATGAGGACGGTACGGTGAGCACAAGCATCAAGATCCCGGACGATGCAGCACCGGGCGGCTGGGTCATCACGGCTCTTGGCGCGCAATCGCAGGTTCCAGCCAGCGTGACCGTGTCCATCACGGAGGCTCCCCCGGCGGCCACCGAAACCAGTACGTCGCTCGCCGCCGCTCCAACAAGCCCGGAGATCGGCGAATCCGTCCAGTTGACGGCAACGGTTGCACCAGCCGAGGCCGAGGGACTTGTTCGTTTCGTTGAAAACGGTCACCTGCTAGGGACCTCGCCCGTTGCCGGTGGCACCGCTTCTATCGACGTCAGTTTCGCCTCCAGTGGTGAACACGGGATCGTTGCGGAGTTTATTTCCGACGACGACGGCGAATACACCAACTCCACCTCCGCGGCCATCATCGTGACGGTTAAGGAGGCAACGGCCGAGGATGCTCAGATTCTGCTCTCGGATATCGAGGTGATGGCCGGTGAATCCGTGACCGTCACAGGATCTGGTTTCGGAGCAAACGAACAGGTTGGACTCGTCCTGCATTCAGACCCCGTTGATCTGGCAACGGTCACAGTCGATGGCAACGGCGGATTCGCGCAGGTTGTCACCATTCCGGCTGACACAAGTGTTGGCGAACACCAGATTGTGGCAACCGGTAGCGATTCTGAACTGGAGGCCAGCGCCGCCATCCATATCATCACGGTCAGCGATGGCGGGGATGACGGTGAGGGCAGCGGTGGATCCGGTGGCAGCGGTGATGATCTGAGCTTCACTGGTGCTCAGGTGACGGGGCTGATCGTAGCGGCGATCCTCATGATCGCGGCCGGCGTTGTCCTCGTGGCTGTGCGCAAGCGAAAGGCTGGTCAGTAGCGCCTGTGGCTACGCCATGCGGACTGGCACTACCTCAAGCAGATCGAGCCGCGATGCCACGTATTGGTCGTGGCGCGCGACTTCGATGAGGTTGTGCGCGGCCGCCATGGCGTGGTCCTGCGTTGCATAGTCCGACATTCGCAGCGTGAGGCGTACAAGGCCACGGGCTCCGGCCAACACTTTAATACCAAGTACTTCTGGTAGATGGGCAACGGCGGCGTTGAGCTTCTCGGACAACGATGGATCCAGCCATGGAGCAAACCATGGTTCATCCATCGCGAGGCTCACCGTTGCTGTGCGCCCAACAAAGGTGGCGCCGGTGCCGTGGACATCCGTAGGGTCTAGAGCGATGATTCCGGTGTTGAGTAACGCCTGAGCGGCGGCTGCCTGCCCCTCCACAGGCATCGGCCTGGCCTGGGCATCAAACGCTGAAAGCGCCGCCATGGAAGTGAACGCGGGCATCGCCTTGAGCCCGCCGGGGGCATCCACGGTGAGCGCGCCAGCTTCCTCCTGCGCGGCCTCCTGGGTCCCTTCCGGGTCATGAACCTTGATTGCGCCGTCGCCTTGAACACCGGGGTGGGCATGCGGCAGCACGGCTAGAAACAAACGGCCAGTCCCAATGGCCGCCACAACGCTCTCTTGACGTTTTGCATGGTCTTGCTGGGAAAGAGCAGCCGCCATTTGAGGCTGGAGCGATCCGTCGTCGTTCGCAAAAGGATTGGGCCGAAGCAAACGATCAAAATCCACTAGCGCTGCTCCCCCGAAATCTCGATGGCCTGAGCCAACGTAAACGCGCCTTCATACAGGGCCTTGCCCACGATCGCACTATCCACGCCCGCGGGTACCAACTCGCGCAGCGCCGCCAGATCGTCGAGGGACGAAATCCCGCCGGACGCTACCACGGGAGCGTTCGCTTCCCTCGCAACCCGTTCAAGCAACTGCGTGTTCGGCCCGGTCAGGGTTCCGTCCTTCGTCACGTCCGTGACCACGTACCGAGAGCAGCCGGCCGCCTCCAGCTGGCGCAGAACCTCCCAGAGGTTCCCTCCTTCGCTGGTCCAGCCACGCCCTGCCAGCACCTCGCCGCGGACGTCCAAGCCCACGGCCACACGATCCCCAAAGCGCTCAATCACCTTCGCCGTCCACTCCGGGTTCTCCAGTGCGGCGGTGCCGATGTTCACCCGGGCAGCTCCCGCATCAAGGGCACGCTGAAGGCTCGCATCGTCACGAATCCCGCCGGTCAGCTCAATTCGAACCGGCACGTCGCGGACGATACGCGCGAGTAGCTCATGATTGGAGCCGCGGCCAAAGGCGGCGTCTAGATCAACCAGGTGAATCCACGTAGCACCATGATCCGCCCAAGTTGCCGCTGCCTCGGCGGGATCACCGTAGGCGGTCTCGGAGCCTGCCTCACCCTGAAGGAGGCGGACGGCTTGCCCATTGACAACGTCAACGGCAGGCAGAAGCTGAAGCGGTGGCAGAGTGTTCACGATCTATCCTTTACAGCGTGGCGATCCAATTGGTCAGGAGCTGGGCTCCTGCATCTCCGGACTTTTCCGGATGGAACTGCGTGGCCATGAGCGGGCCGTTCTCCACGGCGGCCACGAAGCGGGCGCCGTGTTCAGCGAAGGTAACCAGCGGTGGTTCGATGTGTGGGTGGCGCGGCAATGCCGCCGCCGGATCAGACTGGACCCCGTAGGAATGCACGAAATAGAAGCGCTCATCCGCAATGGAGTTGAAGAGCTGTGAATCGGCCGGCGCATCCACCAGCGACCATCCCATGTGCGGAACAATCGCGGCCGGCAAGAGATCTACTGAGCCGGGCCACTGGGCAAAGCCCTCGTGTACGCCGTATTCGGTGCCCTGCTCGAACATGACCTGAAGGCCAACACAGATGCCCAGCACGCCGCGCCCACCCGCGAGGCGCCGCTCAATCAGGCGATCGGCCTTGACGGCACGCAGCTTGTCCATCACGGCGGCGAAAGCGCCAACGCCGGGAACCACGAGGCCGTCCGCGGCCATCACCGCATCTGGATCAGCGGTGAGTTCCACATCTGCTCCCACGTGATGGAGTGCGCGAACCACCGAATGGACGTTACCGCTTTCGGCTGCGAGTACAACGATCTTTTTCACGAACGCAATTGTAGCCGGGTTTACCCTTGCGGATCTTCGGTGCCCGGTTCTGGGGAATCCGGTTCTGGAGACTGTGATGGCTTGCGGTTCCAGAAGTGCTGTTTCGTTGGCTTCTCGGAGGCACGGGACGCCTGCGCCTCCCGCGCCTTCTTGACGATCTCCGCGGGGGTGACGTCTAGCGAGTGGACGGCGCCGTAATCATCGGCGGTTTTCTCGCCCAAAACGATGCGCTCAATCACGGGATCGAGGCTGTTGAGCAACAGGCCAGCCCCAATCTCATCACCGGATTCGCCGCCGATGAACCTGCGCGCGCGCACCACACCGGAAATCCCGGCTTCGAAGCCCGTATCTTCACCAAGATCCACATCAATCAGCACCACACCGTACTTGGTCAGGCGCGAGAGGAAGGCCGCCACAGCCGGCGCGTTATCCGAGGGACTATCCTCCCCCAGTTCCTCCAGATCCGAATCATCCGGGCCGAGGATATTGCGGATGTCCCACTCGTCATACTGAGGAACGGGAAGCTCGCGCACCACCAACGCACCGGACTTCGTGCCAACAATTTGGACGTCCAGTTTCTGCAAGGCGGCAATGCCTGCCACCACCTCGGGTTTATCGAAGGGAGTCAGGATTGCGTAGCGCTTGATCTTGGTGCCCATGGCTACAGGCTACCCTTTGTTGAGGGGATGCCACTAACTCGCGGATCGGGTTCCACCGCTACGCGCAATGCACGCGCGAGCGCCTTGAACTGCGCCTCGACGATGTGGTGGGGATCGCGCCCACGGATCAGATCCACATGCAGGCAAATCCCAGCGTGATAGGCGATTGCCTCGAAGCAGTGCCTAGTCATCGAACCGGTGAAGTGGCCACCGATGAGGTGGTATTGCTGCCCATCGGGCTCACCTTCGTGAACAAGGTATGGCCGCCCCGAAATGTCCACAACCGCCCGGGCAAGCGCCTCGTCCAGCGGGACGGTGGCTTCCCCAAACCGGCGAATCCCCGCTTTGTTGCCGAGCGCCTCGCGCAGGGCTTCGCCAAAACAAATCGCCGTGTCCTCAACGGTGTGGTGGACATCCACCTCCACGTCTCCTCGCGCCTTCACGTCAAGATTGATGAGCGAGTGGCGCGAGAGCGCGGTCAGCATGTGATCGTAGAACGGAACCCCGGTATCGATGGTCGATTCCCCTGTCCCGTCCAGATCGATCGCCAGCGAAATCGTGCTTTCGGATGTTGATCGCTCGATGCGAGCCGTACGTGCCATTTAGATAACCTCCTTCAGTGCCGCAAGGAACGCGGCGTTTTCCTGTGGCGTACCGATGCACACGCGGAGCCAGCCATCTGGCCCGACCTCACGGATAAGTACGCCTCGATCCAGCAGGCCTTGCCACACGGCGTGGCGATCGGTGAACGTGCCGAACATGATGAAGTTCGAATCTGATGGTACGGTCCTCAGGCCGAGTGCGCGGAGGTCTGTGACCATCTGGTCGCGATCGGCGCGGATTGCGGCAATCTGATCGGCCAGCTCGCCGCTGTGGGCAAGGCAGGCGCGCGCGGCAGCCTGAGTGAGGGCAGATAGGTGGTACGGCAAACGCACCACGGTGAGCTGATCGATGATCTCCCGGCTGGCCGCAAGGTAGCCAAGCCGCAGACCCGCAGCGCCGAATGCTTTGGACATCGTGCGCGAGACGGCCATGTGCGGGTAATCACTGAGCAGTTCGAGGGCCGAAGGAACGCCATCGCGGCGGAACTCCGCGTAGGCTTCGTCAATCACCACGAGCGATGCCTGCCCGGATCGCGGTCCGGTTTCACGGGCGATTTCGAGGATGTGGATGAGTTGATGGGGTGGGAGCGCTGTGCCGGTTGGATTATTAGGACTGGTGAGGAGGACGACGGCGGGGCGCTCACGTTCAAGCACCGCGCGGACTTCCTCCAGATCCAGTTCGAAGGAATCCGTACGCGAACCTGCTACCCACGTGGAGGAGACGTCACGGGCATACTCCGAATACATGGAGTATGTGGGGGCAAAGGAAACCACTGTTCGGCCAGGACCGGCGAATGCTTGAAGCACGTGCAACATGACTTCGTTGGAACCGTTGGCCGCCCAGATGTTGCGCGGTTCAACGCGCACGTGGGATTCGCTTTCCAAAAAGGCAGCGAGTTCGGCGCGCAGATCCATGAAATCGCGGTCCGGGTAGCGGTTGAGACCCTTCGCCGCAACGGCCACCGCGGCCGCGATATCTTGGGCTAGTTCATCGCTTGGGGGATACGGGTTTTCATTGACGTTCAGGCATACAGGCACATCAAGCTGAGGAGCACCGTAGGGTTGCTCGTTCTCAAACTCTGGGCGATACGGAAGGACACTCACCCCTCAAGCTTAATACGTGCGCTTTCTAGATGTCCTTAGGTATCACCGCCACCACAGGAGCTCCGGTCAGGACACCGTGCGTTACGGATCCGAGAAGCTGTGCTGCCATCGCCCCGGCGCCGTGCGAACCAACCACGGTCAGGCAGGCGTCATTCGAGGCTTCAAGCAGGGCATCCACCGCGTGCAACATGGACAGATCCAACGTTGCGTCAACGTCCGGATAGTCCTCGGTTACCTTCTCAAATGATTCCTGACCGCGTTCGGCAACCTGCTGCATCCGCGTACCCACCATCGAACGCATGGCCGTTTCAGGAAGCGTGTCAAAGTTGGCGGCGGCATGCTGTTGAGACTGAATCACCCGGACGGATGTTCCTCGCCTGCGTGCTTCTTCAAATGCATACTGAACAGCCTCTTGGGATCCGCCTTCAGGCGCCATACCCACAACGACAGGGCCGCGTGCATCTCCGGGGTTGCCCCGAACTACCACAACTGGACACTTCGAATGAGCCGCCACCTTGGAAGAAACGGAGCCAAGTAGAAGCCGCCGCACGGCGCCTAGGCCACGAGCCCCCAAATAGACGATTGTTGCCTTGTTTGATTCACTGACCAGCGCCACCGAGGGATCTGCCACCGCAACTTCCGTTGTGACGGCTAATCCGGGAAAAGCCTTCTCGATGCGCTCTTGCTCTGCATCCAGCACATCCTGACAAGACTCCAAAATATCGGGCGGCGGTGTGGGATCCAAGCCTGCGTATCCATACAGCGGGGCGAACCCATACACAAGCCGTAAGGGAAGATCGCGGCGTTGGGCCTCCGCAGCGGCCTGTGTGACAGCGGCCCCGGCACGAACAGAACCGTCGGTCCCGGCAACAACCGGATAGACGTCAGCCATGATGGCCTCCTCTTGGGCCCGCGTGCCTGGATTGCCAGATCGTTCCCGCTGGCCCTCACACACAGTCTAGTTCTTTTTGTGGTGCTGGTCACTCAATTGATGCCATCAAAATGGCGGAGTCTCGCCCCTTCGAAGTGGCGAGAGCTCTATAAGGCTCGCCTTATGTAAGGATTCCCAAACTGGAATAGTTCCAGATTAATGCCTACTGTGAGGGTAACGAAGGAGGGAACATGTACACTCAGTTGGCTGAGGTAAAACAGCAGGAAAACGCCATCACATCTGGTGATACACCATCGCTCCAGAGCAAGCTGAACTGGCTGCGTGCAGGCGTCCTTGGCGCCAATGACGGAATCGTCTCTACGGCCGGGATCGTCATGGGTGTTTCAGGTGCGGCTCTCACCGGGCAGAGCCTTCTGGCGGCAGGGGTTGCCGGTACCATCGCAGGCGCCCTCTCGATGGCGGCGGGCGAATATGTTTCCGTCTCTACCCAGCGCGATACCGAGCAAGCGGCACTGGACAAGAAGCGGGTTCTTCTAGAGACCGACCCTCAGGGCGAACTCGATGCGTTGGCACGCCGCGTCGAACATAGTGGCGTCCATCCCAGTCTGGCTCGCGATGTGGCTACACAGCTCACCGCAGAGGAACCACTCGCGGCCCATGCACAGTGGGAGCTGGGAATAGATCCCAAGGAGATTGTCAATCCGTGGCATGCGGCCGCCGCTTCGATGATCTCTTTCATTGCAGGAGCTATCATTCCACTCCTGACGATCATCCTCAGCCCCACCGCTATCGCGGTACCCGCCACCGTGGCGGCTGTGACGGTGGCCCTAGCGATCACTGGTTCAGCTTCCGCTGCTCTGGGCGGCGCCGATCAGAAGCGTGCAACCATCCGGAACATATGCGGCGGCCTTCTGGCCATGGCAGTGACCTACTTCAGTGGCGTGGGGCTAAGCCTCATCCTCTAGGCGGGCCTCCAAGGCTTCTGCGTGTGCCGGCAAGTCCTCGTCCAGCGCCATGACGCGGAGATGGGGATATACCTTCGCCATCGCCTCGGCGGAGTATTCGATCGATTGAACGGATTTGATGAACGCGTGGACATTCAACCCTGAGTTGAATGCCGCAGTTCCGCCCGTGGGTAGGACGTGGTTAGAGCCCGCAATATAATCGCCAAGAGGAACTGGGTTGTACGGTCCCACAAAAATGGCACCTGCGTTGTGAATCAGGCCAGCGTGGTGTGGTGCCTTTTCCGTCTGGATCTCAAGGTGCTCAGCACCGTAGGCGTTGGCAACACGTACACCGGTATCCATATCATCAACCAGAACTACTCCGGATTGAGGCCCAGTCAGGGCTGTCCGTACGCGTTCGCGATGCTTGGTTGCCCCCGCGCGGCGCTCAAGGGCAGCGTCCACACGATTGGCGAATTCATCCGAATCTGTGATGAGAACCGAAGCCGCGGCGGGATCGTGCTCCGCTTGTGAGAGAAGATCTGCCGCCACATGCTCGGGATTTGCCGTATCGTCCGCCAACACCGCGATTTCCGTTGTTCCGGCCTCTGCATCGATGCCCACGGTGCCGCGGACTAGACGTTTGGCTGCCGCCACGTATATATTGCCCGGCCCTGTGACAACATCCACCGGTTCACACAGGACCTCAGGATCTGCTGTGTTAGGCTCCCCCGCGGCACCATAGGCGAACATGCCGATCGCGCTTGCTCCACCGACCGCATATACCTCGGTGATTCCCAGCAGGTGACATGCCGCGAGAATGGTGGGGTGCGGGAGGCCGCCGAATTCTGCTTGGGCAGGGGACGCCAGAGCAATCTCCTTGACTCCAGCAACCTGAGCCGCAACGGCGTTCATGATGACAGAAGAGGGATACACGGCCAAGCCACCAGGGACATAGAGGCCTACCCGCTGAACCGGGATCCAACGCTGACGCACAAAGCCCCCGGACATGACCTCCGTGAGCTTCTCTTCTGGCAACTGAGCCGTATGGCCAACCCGGTTGTGAGCGATGGAGATCTTGAGCGCTTCGGTAAGTGCCGGATCAAGTGAACCCGCCGCCTTTTCGAGCTCTTCGGCAGGCACGCGCAATGCGGCCGGCCGCACCTTATCGAACTTCTCCGAGGCATCCCGAAGCGCAGCCCCGCCTCGCTCACGAACATCGTCGATCAGGGGACCAACAACTTCCAGAGCCTTTTCGATGTTGAAGGCTGCGCGCGGCAGCTTATCGGCCAAGACTGAACGCGAGATCGCTACGCCACGAAGGTCAATTCTCTGCAACATGCCTGCCAGTCTAGTGCCACATCCTTCTGGGAAGTTCAGCCGTCCGGGAACTCTCCCGGATCCTCGTACTCCTCGGGCGCGTAGATGCGCGGAGCGGTGCCTTGACCCGCCACCTTGTCAATCGCTCCCCCGAATCGCCTCTCCCGGGAGGCGTACACCTCGCATGCCCTCCACAGTTCGCGGCGATCGAAATCAGGCCAGAGAAGGTCCGAGAAGTACATTTCCGCGTACGCCGATTCCCACATGAGGAAGTTGCTTGTTCGCTGTTCCCCTCCGGTACGAATGAAGAGGTCCACGTCCGCCATGTCAGGCGCGTACAAGTAGCGGTTGACAGTCTGCTCACCGATACTCGACGCTTTGAGCCTGCCTGCAGCAATATCTGCAGCCATGGAAGCGGCGGCGTCCGCGATCTCTGCTCTCCCGCCGTAGTTGATGCACAGGTTAAGAGTGAGGCGTCGGTTATCCTTGGTCAACTCTTCCGCTGCTCGGAGCTCCGAAAGCACTGATTTCCACAGCCGCCCCTCGCGCCCTACCCACCGGACACGAACGCCCCACGCATTCAGTTCCTCGCGCTGCTCGCGAAGAATCTTGCGGGAGAACCCGAGGATGTAGCGGACCTCTGCCGGAGATCTCTTCCAGTTCTCGGTTGAGAATGCGTATGCGGACAGCTCGCGCACGCCAATCTCCAACGCTCCCTGAATCACGTCCATCAGCGTGGCCTCGCCAGCGCGGTGTCCATCTGTGCGAGGCAAGCCACGGGCGTTCGCCCATCGTCCGTTACCATCCATCACGACGGCAACATGAGAAGGGACCCGGCTAAGCACTGGCGGCTGAAGGTGTTGCATGTTCACTTCCTAGAACTCAATGCTTCTAAAGCTGGACGAGTGGCGAGCCCACCATGGCCAAAGATTTGACCTTACGTTCGATGTGCCATTGCAAATAGGCAGTCACAGCGCCGGACGCCTCGTGCTGAGCGGTAGGACCAGCGGTGTCCACCACGTCCCAGTTGCCATTTTGTAGTCCTTGGAGGAGCTCCACGGTCACGGAATGCAAATGCGCGGCCCCGCGAGGAGCGCAGTCATTACACACCATCCCACCGGCGCGCACGTCAAAGCGTTCCAAGGGCCCGGGAGCGCCACAGTTCGCACAGTGTGCAATAGCAAGGGCCCAGCCTGCGTTCGCAAGCGAGCGAAGAATATAGGAATCCAAGGTGGCAGCAGGAGAGTGAGCGCTGCTGGCCAGGGCCCCTAGCCCGCCGGCGAGCAACAGGTACTGGCCCTCGTCCGGCAGCCCCTCCTGAGAGGTCAGGCGATCGGTCACCTCAGCCATAGCGCTCGCGCAGGTATATGAATCGTAATCACGGCCGATCTTGGCAGCAAAAGAATTGATCGTGGACACCTCGGTCACGATATCGAGCGTTCGGCCCTCGTAGAACTGCACATCCACCATGGCGAATGGTTCCAGCCGCGCCCCGAAGCGCGATTTTGTGCGGCGGATTCCCTTCGCAACTCCACGGACCTGCCCGTGCCGGCGCGTCAAAAACGTGATGATGCGGTCCGCCTCCCCCAAGTCATGGGTTCGCAGCACAACAGCCTCATCCCGGTACAGTTTCACGCGATCATTGTTCCACGTTCGGGCGATCGTTCAATGAGGCGAGCCGCACGGTTTGCTTAAAGTGTAATACCTACTAATCCTGTAGTTAAATGCCGTGCTAATATTCCGCTATGAAACCGTTTCTGCTGCTGGTGGCGCGTCCCCCAAGTCCGATCAAATCGGACGAAGTCAGCGCGCTCCTGCGATACGGCCGCCTCCGCGAGCAGGATCTTGAGATCATCGATCTCCTTCAGGGCCCGCAGCCCATACCTGACGTCAGCAGGTACTCCGGCGTGTTCATTTCCGGCTCACCCTATGATTACCTCACCCCACCCAGTCGCAAATCCGAAACACAGCTACTTGTGGAATCGGAACTTGGCCAGATATGCGGCGAGTTGGTGAGCGAAGATATCCCCACACTTGGCCTGTGCTACGGTCTGCAGGCCCTAGCCTTGGCGGCTGGAGCCACACTCACTCCTGAGTATTCGGAGGATATGCAGCCCATGCAGATCTCCCTTACGGAGGCCGGGCGCAAGGATCAGCTGACGGGTCAGCTCCCGGATTCGTTCCTCGGATACGTTGCACATACGGATTCTGTTGGACGTGTTCCGCCAAATATGGAAGTCTTGGCCTCATCAATCAGCTGTCCCGTTCAAATCGCCCGCATCAAGGAGAATATTTACGGTACTCAGCACCACCCGGAAATTGACCGGGATGGCATAGCGATTCGAGTGGAGCACTACGTTGGCGTCTACTTCACCAAGGAGCAACATCCTGCAGTTCTCGCAGCCGTCCAGGCTGTTCAAACCGAGCAACGTCTCATAACCTATTTCACCGAGAAGTACGGAGCATGACATGGAATTCGCCCAGTCACAGCAGTCCACCATCGGCATCGAGTGGGAGCTTCAACTCGTTGATCAGGACTCGAACGATCTGCGTCAGGCCGCTGAGTTTGTTATTAAACAGCTAGAGGGTAAGCCATTCATTCACAAGGAAATGCTTCTCAACACAGTAGAAGTCACGTCTGGAGTACATCGAACAGTGGCTGGGTGCGTAGGCGATCTACGCGAGGGTGGCGAATCAGTACGCAAAACCACCGATCCTCTACGGATCGATATTGTGGCTGCCGGATCCCACCCCTTCGCCAACCCGATGTACCAACGGGTCACCAATAACGCGCGCTACGCCGCTCTGGTCAATCGCACGCAGTACTGGGGACGCCAGATGCTTCTGTTCGGGACGCACGTGCACGTTGGCCTGGACCGCCGCGATAAGGTCCTCCCGATCCTTAAGGCGCTGTTGACCCGCGCCTACCACATCCAGTCACTATCGGCCTCCTCCCCCTTCTGGGCAGGCAACCGCACGAATTACGCGAGCAATCGTTCCATGGTGTTCCAGCAACTGCCCACCGCCGGCACTCCCCGGCAGTTCGATCAATGGCGTGAACTCGAGCAGTACACCGATGATTTGATCAAAACTCGCACCATTGAAGAATTCAACGAGGTCCGTTGGGACGTGCGCCCGTCCCCCGGCTGGGGAACCATCGAGGTGCGTGTGGCGGACGCCAGCCCGAACCTTCTTGAACTGCGCGCCGTAGCTGCGCTTATTCACTGCCTTGTGGATCACTACGCCGCTGAATTGGATGCGGGCCGCGAGATCCCGACAATGCCGGATTGGTATGTTGCCGAAAACAAGTGGCGCTCTGCCCGATACGGGATGGATGCCGTCCTGATCAAGGATCGTCACGGCAACGAAGAGCACGTGGCCGATACCCTCCGCGAAACGGTCACCGCGCTAGAACCCGTTGCGGCTAGGCTCGGCTGCCTAGATGAGCTGGCGGGCGTGCACGATATTCTCGAAACGGGAGCGGCCTATCAGCGCTTCCTCGCAGTGTGCGATGCCCACGGCGGGTCACTTGACGCCGTGGTGGAGCACATGCGGGCGGAAATGCGCGCTGAAAGGCCGCTTGCCGCAGAGGCCACTCGCAACAGCCCGGATGGGCTGCGCTCATCTACCTCAGTGCCCGGTTAATGGCTGAGACGATCGCCTTGAAGCCAGCACGGACTGTGGAAGGATCGATTCCGCATCCCCACAGAACCTGACCGTTGACATCGCATTCGATGTAGGCGGCTGCCGTGGCATCGTGGCCAGCGCTCAAGGCGTGCTCGGCGTAGTCCAGTACCTTGACGTTCAGCCCAACCTGCTCGAACGCGCCCACAAAAGCATCGATCGGGCCGTTGCCCTCCGAACTCAGGACATGATCGGTCTGTTCCTCACCCTCTCCGTACTCTCGCAGGATTGAGCTCAGCTCCGAATGCGAGCCTTCTTCGCCGGATACGAGAGTGCTGGAGATCAGCCGGTACTTACCCCACGGGCTCAATCCCTCAGCTTCCTTGTAGGGCAGGTATTCGTCCACAAAGATCTGCCAGAGGCGATCGGATGTGACTTCCCCACCGAAACGATCGGTGTAGCGTTGTACCAAGCCCGCCAACTCCAGTTGCATGCGGCGCGGCAGATCCAAATGGCGCGTGGAGGACATGAGGTAGGCAACGCCACCCTTGCCGGATTGAGAATTGACACGCACAACAGCCTCGTAGTTGCGCCCCAGATCCTTGGGATCCAGAGGCAGGTACGGAACGTCCCAGGGAACGGCGTTTTCATCGCCACCGGCGGCAGCAACACGTTCGTCCCGATCCACGAACCCCTTCTTGATCGCATCCTGATGAGAACCAGAGAAGGCCGTGTAAACCAAGCTACCGGAATACGGTGTTCGCTCAGGAACCACCATCGATGTGCACTGTTCGTACACCTCCACGATGTGATCGATGTCCGAGATATCCAGTTGAGGATCAATGCCTTGGCTGAACAGGTTCAGTGCCAACGTCACCAGATCCACGTTGCCGGTACGCTCGCCCTGACCGAACAGGCAGCCCTCTACCCGATCTACCCCAGCCAACAGCGCCAGTTCGGTAGAAGCCAAGCCGGTGCCGCGATCATTGTGGGTGTGAGCAGAAAGAGCCACGTGCTCACGCCGGGTGAGATTCCGGCTCATGTATTCGATCTGATCTGCGTACACGTTGGGAGTGGCACGCTCCACGGTGGTGGGAAGGTTGATAACGATCTCGCGATCTGGTCCCGGCTGCCACACGTCCATCACGGACTCGCATACCTCGAGAGCGTAATCGAGTTCGGTATCCACAAAGATCTCTGGCGAATACTCGAATCCAGCTACAGTAGCCTCTGACAGGCGCTTCTCCAGCCCAGCCAAGACTTCCTGAGCGCCAGCAACCGCGAGCTGCTTGGTTGCTTCCTTGTCATTGTGGAAGACCACCCGGCGGAAAACCGGAGCCGTGGCGTTGTACAGATGGACGGTGGCTCGTGGCATACCATCCACGGCCTTGACCGTCTTCTCAATGATCTCCGGGCGAGCCTGTGTGAGAACTGAAATCGTGACGTCCTCAGGGATCGCGTTATCGGCCACGAGGCTGCGGCAGAAATCGAAATCGGCGGCTGACGCTGCCGGGAAGCCCACTTCGATTTCCTTAATCCCCAGCCGCACCAGCAGGTCAAACATCGCCCGCTTCTGCTTCGGGTTCATGGGTTCAACAAGGGCCTGATTGCCATCACGCAGGTCCGTTGAAAGCCAGCGGGGGGCCTTGGTGATGCGGTTGTTGGGCCACATGCGGTCCGGCAGGTCAACGGCATTTGTCTCGAGGAACGGGCGGTACTTCCCATTCGGCATGCTTGTGTTCTGCTGGCGGTTAGCAAATCCTGATGTACGCATTGAAAATTCCCTCTTATCGTTTAGCCATCTACAGCGACCGGCGCAACGATTACCCGCGGCGGGGAGCCAGTCTGCTAGGACCCGTCGCGGCGGCTAAGAAGGAGCATCGCCATGCGCATAGGTTCACTGTAAACAATTCATTACAGATTCGCACGTTCATTTCCGAATACTGATACGGGGTGTCGCCATCGCCAACCGTGGTACTTCTAGAACAGCGCCGGATATACGCCCCAGTAAGCCAATGTGAACAGGAGTGTTGCTTGGGCGAGGAAACTGATAATCACGATCGTATTGGCAAAGCCGGAGAGCGTGTGATTGGCGCTCCCATCCGTCGGGTAGTGAGCCTTATGCCAAGCAAACGGCACGCGAGTCACCATCCACGCAGCCACGAGTCCGATTAGCTGAACAAGGAGCCAGCCGCCCTGAACAATCCACCGATTTTGCTCATACGAAACGGCCAGTGCCACCACGAGAAGGGTGTACCCGACCGTCGCAACCCACGCAAGAACTACGCTGAGCGAGGCCAGATGGACCACCGATCCACATCCATGGAAGTTCAACAGCTTCTTGCGGCGAAAGCTGATCCCTCCGATAGCTGTCAGCAGCGCTCCCAGCAGGGTCAAGCTCAAACCGACGATCAGTCCCCACAGCGCCACTTCCCCTGAGGCGAACCATGGTGGCTGGCTCACACTGGCTGCCATGTAATCCTGTTGCGGCTGATCTCCGGCAATGCGCGGCGCCGCATCCGCGGTGTAGGGCAGCCCGTTCACCCAATCCGACGTATCCTGCATCGCATCCATGTCTAGGACGCCATCCACCTGAAGGCCGTGATCCGCCTCCGCGTAATAGCGCACGGTTAAATCGGTATTGCCGCCCTCACGCAGATCCTCACGCGTGATCACCGGCCCCTGAACTGTTGGCATGGACATATCACCAGTCCCATACAACATGAGTACCGGCATAGACATCTGCTTTTGGTAATCAGAGATGTCAAAATCGATGTACTCGAGCGTTCCTTCGCCAAAATCCTGCCCGATGAGCTTCGGGATAGCGGAGAGTATCTGTTCGGGAGCACCGAGATTGCGCAAGTAGGAATCGGCAGCCAGCGCGCCCTGCTCGCGGATGGGCAGGACGGGTGCAGAAATCAGCGCCACGTAGTTCACGGAGGTGTTGCGCGCAGCCACGATCGGAGCAATCGATGATCCTTCGGACACGGCGTAGAGTCCTGTACGCTTCGGATCAACGCCAGAGCGCCCCCGCAGATCCTCGAAGGCATCCTCGTAATCGTTCGCCATCTCAAGGTAATCGCGATGCGTCGCCGTGTAGTTTTCGGTGCGTTTATCAGGCACGAGCGTGACAATGCCCGCCGAACTGATGGCCTCGGCCTCACGGGTAAAGTTCTTGTACGAATCGGTTCCCGTGCCATGGACAAACACCATGCCGGGGGCAAGCCCCTCAAAACCCGCGGGAGTGCGCAAGGTTGCCGGGATCTCGGTGCCGTCACGCAGCGTCAGGGACACGACTTCACTGTTCACATCGTAGCTGCCCAGATCAGGTGTATCCGCAAGGGTGGTGATCGATGTATTGGAGGTTTCTGGCACGATGAGCGAACGCATGGGCTGCGGGTTCCAGCCAGGACCCGCCCAACTCCCCCACATACCAAGAATGAGCACAAAGACTATCCACACGCTCAGACGCGGGTGGCGAAGTGCCAAACGCCGGAGCCCGCGTGGTTGCTCCGGCGATATTGTTTCCTCATCGTCCATTAAAAGCCCAGCCGCCCAAGCAGCTTCGGATCACGCTGCCAATCCTTGGCAATGCGCACATGAAGATCCAAGGAAACTCGGGCACCGAGCAACGGCTCAATCCCGTTGCGAGCATCGCGCTTGATTCGCTTCAGCCGCGCCCCGCCCTTTCCGATAATGATCCCCTTCTGAGAATCACGTTCAACGTGCAGGCTCGCATGAACCCGCAGCACTGGACGCTTATCAGCATCCCCGCGCCGCGCCGGTTCGTCAATCATCTCGTCAACGGTCACCGCGAGGGAATGCGGAAGCTCGGCGTGCAATCCCTCCAGTGCCGCCTCACGGATCAACTCAGAAATCAGAGTCTCTTCCGATTCATCGGAGATCGCATCGCGCGGATACAGCGGAGGAGATACGGGCATACGCTCAAGCACAATGGAGGTCAGAACATCCACCTGATCGCCCTGGGCGGCGCTCACTGGCACCACGTCCGCGAATTCCGCCAGTTCGGACACTTCCACTAGGTGTGAGGCCAGCTGCTCGCGGCCCACCTTGTCCGTTTTTGTCACAGCGGCAATGAGCGGCACCCCCAACTGGAGCACAAGGTCAAGAAGGAACCGATCTCCCGGGCCGATCGCCTCGTCCGCCGGCAGGCACATGACCACAACGTCCACGCCGGCCAGCGAATCCCGCACCATATCGTTGAGCCGCTCTCCCAGAAGGGTACGCGGGCGGTGAAGGCCGGGCGTATCCACCAGAATGACTTGCCCCTGATCGCGGTTGACGATTGCGCGAATCACCCGCCGGGTGGTCTCCGGCCGATCGGAGGTGATCGCTACCTTTTGGCCCACCATCGCGTTGGTGAGAGTGGACTTGCCAGCGTTCGGCCGCCCCACGATACAGGCAAACCCGGCTCTAAAGCCCTCGGGCCACGTCACTTGCTCAGTCATCTTCTTCTGGCCCATCTTTCACTCGCGTGGCAATCAGTGTGGCTAAAGCGCGCCTGCGCCCCTCAAAACGCTCGGCGATTAGCCGTATACCGTCAATCTCCGCTTCAGCGCCGGCCAATGGCACCCGTCCCAGCATTTTTGCCAAGAGTCCGCCGGCCGTATCCACGTCGTCGTCGTCCAAATCAATTCCAAACAACTCGCCCATGTCATCAATCGGGAACCGAGCCGGAATCCGGTACGTGGAATCGTCGATCCGCTCCACAACGGGTTCGGCCCGATCATGTTCGTCCGCGATCTCCCCCACGAGCTCTTCCACAAGGTCCTCGATGGTCACCAGCCCAGCAATGCCACCGTATTCGTCAACGGCTAGAGCGATGTGAATCTGATCCGCCTGCATTTGGCGCATGAGGACGTCCACCATCTGAGTTTCTGGCACGAAGAACGGCTCGCGCATCACATCGCGTACCGTCAGGCGATCGGCATCCGATCGGTGATGCGTGCGCCGCATGGCATCCTTGAAGTACACGACGCCCAACAGATCGTCCACGCTATCGCCAATCACTGGCACACGGGAGAATCCCGAACGCGTAAACAGGGAAAGAGCCTTGTCCAGCGGCAGATCGGCGGCAATCGCAATCATGTCAGTACGCGGGACCATCACCTCGCGCACCATCGTGTTGCTCATCTCGAACATGGACTGGAGCATTTCCCTGCTATTATCGTCCAACGCCTCCGATTCGGATACGTGCTCCACCATGAGAGCCAGCTGATCCTCTTGCCGCTGCTCGGATTCCTCTGGACTAGACTCGCGCCTTCCCACGAACAAGCCGAACAGCATGGACAGGCCCAACAGCACGGGAGATCCCAGGCCGAGCACCCACACCGGTCTCTTGACTCCCAGCGCCGTGGGCGAAGCAACGCCCTCAATGAGCAGGCACACGATGAGCGCACCCAAGAAAATCAGGACCAGCTCCCACCACGAATCCGCGATGTCCAGGGCCAAGAGGGTAGCGCAGAAGGCGAAACCTGAGGTGAGGGCAAACCGGCAGGCCACGAGGGCGCTATTGGCACCGGCGCGCCGCTCCAGAATCTTGACGATGCGTTCGGCACCGCGTTCACCATCCGAAACCGCATCGTCAGCTTCAGATCGCGTGATGCGCCCCAACGCGGAAAGGTTGGCCGTGCAGTACACGGTTGCCGCCAAGCACACGATGGCGATGACGGCTAGGAGGGCTATCGGTAAGTCACTAGTATCCATCAGGCAACCGTCGGTTCTGGGGCTTGAGTGGGGCCGCCCCTGCTCGCAAGGAATTTCAGGAGGAGGTCGCGCTGAAGATCGAACATCTCCTTCTTCTCCGCTTCCTCCACGTGATCGAAGCCGAGCAAGTGCAAGATTCCGTGGGTCACGAGCAGAAGGATTTCCTCAGCGGTTGAATGCCCGGCGCGCAACGCTTGGCGTGCCGCCACCTGTGGGCACACCACGATATCGCCAAGCGTTCCCGGCCGCGGAGTTTCGCCGATCGGTGCAGGGCGCAACTCGTCCATTGGGAAAGACAGAACATCCGTTGGGCCTTCCAAGTCCATCCACTCGATGTGGAGGTTCTCGATGAACGTCTCGTCCCCTAATAGCACGTTGAGTTCAGCGCCGGGATGCACTCGCATCTGGTCCAGCACGAATGTTGCCAACGCGGAAATCTCCGAGAGATCGGGCGGCGGGGCGAACCCAGATTCGTCATGAACTTCGATCGTCACCGGGCGCTCTCACTCTCTCCAAATCGTTCGTAGGCATCGATGATGTCACTGACCAGCCGGTGGCGCACAACGTCACCCGAGCCCAGTTCAATGAACTTGATCCCACCAACCTCGCGCAGGATCTTCCGCACCAGAATCAGCCCGGATTGCCTGTGCCCAGGTAGATCCACTTGCGTCACGTCTCCCGTGACCACCATCTTCGAGTTGAAGCCCAGCCGGGTCAAGAACATCTTCATCTGCTCCGGGGTGGTGTTCTGAGCCTCGTCCAGTACCACGAACGCATCGTTGAGCGTACGCCCGCGCATGTAGGCCAGCGGCGCCACCTCGATCGTTCCGGCTTCCATCAGCCGCGGTATGTCCTCCGGATCCAGCATGTCGTACATCGCGTCATACAAAGGGCGAAGGTAGGGATCAATCTTGTCCGTAAGCGATCCGGGGAGGAAGCCAAGGGATTCGCCCGCTTCGACCGCCGGACGGGTCAGGATGATGCGCGAAACCTGCTTTTTCTCCAGCGCCACAACGGCCTTGGCCATCGCTAGATAGGTCTTGCCTGTGCCCGCTGGTCCTATCCCGAACGTGATCGCGTATTCGTCAATCGCATCCACGTACGCCTTCTGACCGAGGGTTTTGGGACGGATCGTCTTTCCGCGCGACGAAAGGATATCGGTTGTCATGAGATCGGTGGGGCGGGCCACGCCCTTGCGGGCGATCGAAATAGCGCGTGAAACAGATTCCATCGTCAGGTGTTCGCCCTGACGCACCACGTCAATCAGCTCGCCAATCAGTGCCTCCGCGAGCTCCACGCTCGCGGGCGGGCCAGCCAGCGATACCTCGTGGCCGCGAACATGCACGTTTGCCGGTGCGAGCCCACGCTCAAGCGTACGAAGAACCTCGTCCTCGTGGCCGAGCAAGTTAATCATATCCACACGATCGGGCACGATCAGCGTGCGTTCAATTGAATTCTCAGTCATTTGCTCTCAGTGTAGTGCCTAGGGCCATAAGCGTAGCAATGGCATAGGGGCCCGCGGTAGCCGAACGTAGAACGTGGGTCCCGAGCAGGCACGTTGTTGCCCCGGCCTTCTCGAAAAGCTCGATTTCGTGGGGAGAGATTCCCCCTTCGGGGCCGACGACGACGAAGATGTCCTGATCCCCCGCCACATCGACCAGTCGCGCAAGAGGCGCGGTGGCCTCCTCGTGACAGACGAAGGTAGGTTCACCGGCCGCTGAGCGGGTAGCGAGCAGATCGGCCAGGGCGGCGGTTGTCAGGGGTTCGGACACCTCGGGGATCCATGCGCGGCGCGATTGCTTGGCGGCGGCAACCGCTGTGGACTGCCAGCGGGCGCGGGCCTTCTCCTCTTTTCCGCGCCAGTTGGCGATCGAACGTTCGGCATGCCACGGAATAATTGCCGCGACGCCAAACTCCGTGGCCGTTTCCACCGCCTGCTCGTCGCGGCCACCCTTGGCAAGGGCTTGAACCAGCGTGATGCGTGGATTCGGCATGGGTTCCTCGGTTGCGGCAAGGACCGTCAGGTCAAGTGACGCCTTGCTCACTGCCGTCACCTCGCAGACAAGGCGCCCACCGGAACCGTTGACAAGATCGATGCGTTCACCGGTGCGCGTGCGCCTGACGGTTGCGGCGTGGTGGCCTTCGCTTCCGTCAAGCCGGGTGTGGGTTCCCGGCGGCGTGGTATCCACGGTGAACGTGGCCACGTAGCATGGTGCGCTCATCGGCCCGCGAACTTGTCCTTCAGTTTGGTGAAGATTGACGAATTCTGCTGGACGAGGCGCGCCGTTGGCTGTTCCTCGCCGCGCATCTGCGCCAATTGTTCGAGCAGCTTGCGCTGTGCATCGTCCAGCTTGGTGGGGGTCTTGACGGCAATGGCTACCTTGAGATCGCCACGCCCGCCGCGATG
This sequence comes from Ancrocorticia sp., assembly GCF_052089425.1. Lineage (NCBI taxonomy): Bacteria > Bacillati > Actinomycetota > Actinomycetes > Actinomycetales > Actinomycetaceae > Ancrocorticia > Ancrocorticia sp. Next base: position 28,182 of record NZ_JBQCZW010000024.1, read on the forward strand.
AAGCCGGCCAACGCCAAGGCCTGACAGCACGATCACGTGGCCAGATGGTGTGCCCGCGGGAATCTCGATCTCCTTCGCGCCATCGAACGTATCGATGGTGACGGTGGTTCCCAACGATGCGTTCGTCATGGGGATTTGAAGCTCACACTGGAGATCGTCACCCACGCGTTGGAAAACGGGATCCTGATTCACACGAACCTCAACAAAGAGATCGCCCGCTGGACCGCCTTCAATTCCGGCGTTTCCTTGACCAGACAGGCGGATCCGCATGCCTTCCTCAACGCCCGCTGGCACCTTGACCTTCGTGGTTTTGGTGACCCGCACGCGGCCTTCGCCCGCACATTCGGAGCAGGGGGTCACGATAATGGTGCCGTGGCCCTGACACTTCGGACACACTGATTGGGACACCATCTGCCCAAACAGGGAGTTGGTGACGCGTTGAACGGAGCCAGTGCCGCCGCACTCATCACATGAGATCGGTTCTGTACCGGGCGCAGCGCATGTGCCGTGACAAGTGGGGCACTCCCCAGCCAGAGTGTGGGAGATTGTCTTCTCCGCCCCGAACACCACTTCTTCCAGATCCAAAACGGCGCTGACAAGGGCGTCCTGGCCGCGCCTGCCGCGCGGAACTGGCCCGCGCTGTCCGCCAGCGCCGCCCATGCCACCAAAGAAGGTATCGAAGATGTCTTGGAATCCGCCAAAGCCTGCGCCGGCACCCCCACCGTGAAGCGCTTCTTCGCCGCCCATGTCATAGAGCCTGCGCTGTTCTGCATTCGAGAGAACATCGTAGGCTTCATTGACCGATTTGAACTGCTCGGCACCATCGGGACCGGCAACATCCGGATGCAGCTTGCGAGCCAGCTTGCGGTAGGCCTTCTTAATCTCTTCGGGTGAGGCATCTCGGTTGACGCCGAGCGTTGCGTAGTAATCTGCCAACGGTCTCTCTTCTTAGATGGTTGACCTCTGGGCCTAGTGCGCCGAGAGGATGTCTGATAGATAACGGGCCACCGCGGATACGGCCGCGATGGAACCGGGATAGTCCATGCGCGTTGGTCCAACGATTCCCACTCGTGCCACGGAACGATCGTCAACATCGTAGGTGGTGGAAATGACTGAGGTTTCGAGAAAGCTATCGGATTTGTTCTCCTCACCGATAGAAATCGAAATGCCATCGTGCATGGCCGTGAGCAGCTTGAGGATGACAACCTGCTCCTCGAGGGCCTCCAAGACCGGTGAGATCGTTCGTGCGAAATCGAGGTGATGGCGCGAGAGGTTTGCCGTGCCTGCCAGCACGATGCGTTCCTCGCCTTCTGCCCTCAGAGCGGACTCCACGACCGCCGAAACCGCCCGCGCAATATCCATGAGAGCTGGTGCCAAGTTCTCCGGCAGCGAGCTGCCGAGTGAGTCAAGGCTCTTGCCCGCCCACTCCATATTCAACGTGCGTGCAAGATTCTCTAGGTCCGTGGGATCCACGGGCTCAGGAAACACGAGTGTGCGCTGTTCAACCCTGCCTGCCTCGGTGATAATCACGAGAATCGCGTGGCGTTCTCCTGCCGGTATCAGTTCGATGTGACGAAGCGACACCTTGTTGAGTGATGGATACTGAACCACTGCCGCCTGCTGCGTGAATCCGGCGAGTAGGCGGACCGCACGCGCGATCACATCGTCCAAATCCACCGCGCCGTCCATCAGCCGTTCCATTGCCTGGCGCTCTGTTGGGGACAGTGGCTGGACATCCTCAAGGGAGTTCACGAAGGCACGGTACCCCATATCCGTTGGGATACGGCCGGCTGAGGTATGCGGCTGGGCAATGAGCCCTTCCTCCTCCAACACGGACATATCGTTACGGACAGTTGCCGGCGAAACACCTAGGCCATACCTCTCCACGAGTGCGCGCGAGCCTACGGGTTCGCGGTGAGAGACGTAATCACGGACGATCGCATCCAACACTCGGGTTCGCCGTTCCTCACTTCCCACAATCGCTCCTCCCATATAGCACTCGACGTTACTGAGTGCTAATCCTACGCCGCTCACCCCGCCCAACACACCATGCCACCCCCAATGCATTTGGCCACACCAGAGGGCTAGCCTTAGCTCGTGTTTAGCGATCCCTATGGCCGCGATGTTCTCTCCGATGATCCTCATCGCGCGCCCGAATCACTCATCGTCCACGCCACTGCCGGCCTCATTATCGAGGATGTACAGAGCGGGTTTGTTGGGGAAATCATCAAGGTTGGCCGCGTTGCCGGTTCATGGCAGTTCCAGCTGGAGGATCGCCGTGGCGTGCGAAGGTCTTTCCCGATGGGACGCGGGTACTGGATTGAGGGAAAACCCGTTGAGCTCGTGGCGCCAGCGCCCCGGCCCAAGAAATCTGAGCGGGCGATCAACGCCGCCGGTTCCCTACACGTGGCGCGCCGCGCGCGTACGGCGCGAGAATCGCGTATCTGGGTAGAAGGCAAACATGACGCCGAATTGGTGGCCAAGGTGTGGGGCGAGGATCTTGCGCTCGAAGGAATCGTGGTGGAGGAGCTCCTCGGCGTTGATCGCCTTGAGGAGATGATCGTCCAATTCCAGCCCTCCGAGACCCGGCGCGCCGGGATATTGGTTGATCACCTCGTTTCTGGCTCCAAGGAATCGCGCATAGCTGAACGCTTCGCTCACCTTCCCGGAGTTCTCATTCTCGGGCATCCCTATGTTGACGTCTGGCAAGCGATCAAGCCAGCCGCAGTAGGAATCTCCGCGTGGCCTTCTGTTCCCCGCGGGGAAGATATCAAGGAAGGCACGCTCAGGAGGCTCGGGCTCCCCCACGAAAGTGCTGCCGATATCGGGCGCGGATGGGCCAGAATCTTGTCCAATGTGCGCAGCTACAAGGATCTGGAGTCTAGCCTGTTAGGCCGCATGGAAGAACTTATTGACTTCCTGACGGAGCCCGAAGCCCGCTAGGCCGCATCCTCCCACAGGGCGCGGGTGACCGCATCAGCAAGTAGCCTGCCCCTCAGCGTGAGAACAAGGTGTCCAGCGAATGCTGCTGGTGGATCAATAAGCCCATCGGAGATGAGGCGTGCAACGGTTTCTGGCGCCACGTTCTCCGGAGTGTCAATTCCTTCGGCAAGGCGGATACCCAACATGATCTCTTCTTCGGCACGCTCAGTCCGCGTCAGAATCTCGCGTGCTGCTGCGGGGCTGTGCCCCGCTAGAAGTTTGTTGGCGTAGGCGAGGGGGTGCTTCACGTTCCAGAAGCGCGTGCCGTTGATGTGCGAGTGAGCTCCCGGGCCATACCCCCACCAATCACCGCCCCGCCAGTAGGACAAGTTGTGCGCGCACTCGTGAGAGGGCTTAGCCCAATTGGAGATTTCGTACCAGCGGTACCCGGCGCTCTCCAACCGTGCCGCCGCGGCCTCATAACGGTCCGCCTGCTCATCCGGATCCGGAAGGGAGAGCTCACCGCGGCGCACCTGCGCACCCATCTTGGTTCCCGATTCCACGGTCAGGGCGTAGGCGGAGATGTGATCGGGTTCCATATCCAGTGCCGCGTCTAGGGAAGCTTGCCATTCGGCCGATGTTTCGCCCGGAGCGCCATAGATCAGGTCCAGCGAAACATCTAGGCCGGCCTGCCGCGCCCACTGGACCGCCCGTGGCACCTGACTCACGCGGTGCTGACGGTCCAAGATAGTGAGCACCCGGGGCACCGCTGACTGCATGCCGAAGGAGACCCGCGTGAAGCCGCCGTCCGCCAGCTGTTGTAGCGAATCGTGCGTGACCGATTCAGGGTTGGCCTCCGTGGTGACCTCTGCCCCTGAAGCGATTCCGAACTGGGTATCAAGCTCCCCGAGTACCGCCGTGAGCTGCTGTGAATCGAGCATCGTGGGAGTCCCTCCCCCGAAAAAGACCGTACTGATCTTGCCCTTCCCATCCAGCACCTTCCGGCTGAGGCCAATCTCGCGCGCCAACGAATCGGGAAAGTCCTGTATCCCGGCGCCTGGGCCAAAGTTCGGATTCGTGTACGTGTTGAAATCGCAGTATCCGCAGCGCACCGAACAAAACGGAATGTGAACGTAGGCAGAAAAGCCCCCCGCAATATCCGGGGCAGGTAGAGATCCGTCCAGCGGCGCGGGTTCGCCGTCAGGAAGATCGGCCATGGCGAATAACCTCGATATCGTGGATGGTGCGCCCAGCTTCGATTCCGCGTTCCTCGAACCTCGTCATAATCCGTTCCTCCCAGCGCGGGGCATATCCCCCGCGTTCAGGTTCGGGATCATTCGGGTCAGGGAGCTGACCAACATGAGGATTGTCGAAGTACTGGGCTGCCTCCACCGTGTCCCGCATCTGCCAAGCGTAATCGTCCCAATCGGTGGCCAAACGCCACGCGCCTCCCGTTGCGAGCAGCCCTGCGGCGATACCCGTAAAGCTCTCGGACACGATCCGGCGCTTGCGGTGGCGAGCCTTGCGCCACGGATCAGGGAAGAACGTCCACAGCATCTGAGCGCGAGGATTTCCTGCGTTCTGGTGCGCCCGGTCCACTCGATCGCCAGCAGCCATGATCTGTTCGGGAACGTTGAGGCCCGCGCTCTCCAAGCCGAACAGAATGGGTAGCGCCTGCGCCGCATCGGCTTCAATCACGCGTACGTTGGTGACGCCGTGGCGCACTGCCCGCGCCACGCAGCGCGCCACACCCGGATGCCATGCCTCGAGCGCCAGAACATTCCAGTCAGGATGATCGCTGGCGTAGGACACCAGTTGTTCACCGGATCCTGGACCGATTTCAACAGCGAGAGGTGCCTCACGCCCAAACGCCTCATTGACGTCAAAGCGTGCCGATGTGGCTATCGCGGTGGCATCGTGCCCCGTGGGCAGATCAATCACGAACTCCGGGCCACGCTGGGCCAAAAGCTCTTCATACTTGTCCCCCAACCGGGACCCGCGCAGCGTAAAGGATTTAATGCGCGCGAAATCGGGGCGATCAGCCATATCCCCTACTTCTTTTCTGTGGTTGGTTCTGAGGTCAGTGCGGCAACGAAGGCCTCCTGTGGAACGTCCACTCGGCCAATCGTCTTCATGCGCTTCTTGCCTTCCTTCTGCTTCTCCAACAGCTTGCGCTTTCGCGAAACGTCACCGCCGTAGCACTTGGCAAGAACATCCTTACGGACCGCTCGAATCGACTCACGTGCGATCACTCGTGATCCGATCGCCGCCTGTACCGGGATCTCGAACTGTTGGCGTGGTATGAGGTTCTTGAGCTTCTTCGTCATCTCAAGCCCATAGGCGTAGGCCTTATCGCGGTGAACGATTGCGCTGAAGGCGTCTACGGGTTCGTGGTTCAAGAGAAGGTCCACCTTGACAAGATCTGCCTCCTGTTCACCTTCGAGATCGTAATCGAGAGAGGCATACCCCTTGGTCCGGCTCTTGAGCTGATCAAAGAAGTCCGTGACAATCTCCGCCAGCGGCAGATCGTAGTGGATCTCTACGCGTTCCTCAGACAGATAATCCATGCCCTGAAGGTTGCCGCGGCGCTGTTGGCACAGCTCCATCAGGGTGCCCACGTAATCGGAGGGCGTCAGCAACGTGGCGCTGGCCATCGGCTCAAAGATGTGGGACACCTTGCCGGTGGGGAATTCCGACGGGTTGGTGACGGTCACTTCCTGACCATCGTCTGTCACCACGCGGTACACCACGGAGGGCGCCGTGGCGATGATGGAGAGATCAAACTCGCGCTCAATCCGTTCGCGGATAATCTCCAGATGCAGCAATCCCAAGAATCCACAGCGGAAGCCAAAGCCTAAAGCTACGGAGTTCTCAGGTTCATACTGGAGGGCAGCATCGTTCAGTTTGAGCTTATCTAGTGCTTCCCGGAGCGCCGGGTAATCCGAACCATCGATCGGGTAGATACCCGAGAACACCATGGGCTTGGGATCGGCGTAGCCTTCGAGCGGCTGATCGGCCTGACGCGCTGAGGATGTGACCGTATCGCCCACACGAGACTGGCGCACATCTTTCACTCCCGTGATGAGGTAGCCCACCTCACCTACGCCCAGTCCTGCCGTGGGCTTGGGCTCAGGAGAGATCACGCCAATCTCCAGTAACTCGTGGGAAACGCCCGTGGACATCATGGACACACGCTCGCGAGGATTGAGGCTGCCGTCCTTGACACGAATGTAGGTGACGACGCCACGGTAAATGTCATAGACCGAATCGAAGATCATGGCCCGCGTGGGGGCTCTACTATCGCCTTCCGGGCGCGAAATCTCCTGCACGATTCGGTCAAGGAGTTCCGGTACACCGGCACCCGTCTTGCCGGACACGGCCAAGCATTCCTCTGGCTCAACGCCAAGCAGCGAGGCAACTTCCTGCGCATACTTTTCAGGCTGGGCTGAGGGCAGATCGATCTTGTTGAGAACCGGTATAACCGTCAGATCGTTTTCTAGGGCCATGTACAGGTTGGCGAGGGTTTGAGCCTCGATACCCTGCGTGGCGTCCACCAGAAGGATTGCTCCCTCACATGCGGCAAGCGATCGATTGACCTCATAGGAAAAGTCCACGTGTCCGGGGGTGTCGATCATATTGAGCGCGTAGGCCTGACCATCAACGGTCCACGGCATGCGGACGGCCTGCGATTTGATAGTGATGCCACGTTCGCGCTCAATGTCCATCCGGTCAAGATACTGATCACGCATCTCGCGCGCATTCACGATGCCGGTCAGCTGCAGCATGCGGTCAGCGAGCGTGGATTTGCCATGATCGATGTGCGCAATGATGCAAAAGTTCCGGATAAACTCCGCCGGCGTGGCGGACGGCTGGATCGATTCCAACTCAGCAGGGGTTGTGACGGGCACGGTACTCCTTCTTCAACAGTCGCGCCCAGTCTAGTGGTGAAACCCGCGGCAAAGCATTCTGCAAACTGTGGGGTTGCGTGCTTTTCACCCTGAGAGTGAAGGCGGGCGCCTCCCAGCTGGTGGTGGAACAATGGTGCCATGTTCCCCCAGTACGGCACACTCAAGGACATCGTTCCCATCATTGAAATGCTTTCTCGGCTCCCGGGTAAGCTCATGGCGCGAAGCCTGGCCGTTGTGAGCCTGATCGTGGCCGGGTTGGGCTGGGTTATTGGCCAGCGAGGTGGCGGCTTCATCGATTGGCTGCCCTTTACATGTGGTGTTATCGGATTCATCGTTTCCCTCTTCTTCACGTGGCGCCGCCACCGCCTTGAGCAGGCCGTCACCTCGTGGGCGCAGAATATGGAATCGACCGTGAGCGGAGAAGGCAGCACATCGTCAACCCAAGAAGTGACCGTTATTGGGGAGGATGGCACGCCGCTGGGCGGGAACTTCCCAGCAACTCCCGCCGAGGATTCCGCCGCGCAGCGAAATCACGACGCGATGATGGAACATGCCCAACGCCGCGACACGTGGATGCCGCGAGTCGAGGCGGCACAGCGCGCGGCCGTGGCCGCCGCCGGTGGAACGGTGAACGCCCCTTATCTCAAGGATGATCTGCGTATTACCCTGTCCGCCGCGATAGCCGCGGGGGTCCTCATCCCGATCGAAACCCTCATGGCGTTCATCGCCTTCTTCGCCATCCTTTAGACTAGCGCCATGAACTTCTCAGAGAAGCTGCTGGGTCAGAACGAACACGTCATTCTCCACATGCGCACGCATGTCCGGGAGATCCTCCTGAACATCGTGGCAACGATCGTGCTGATTGTGATTGCCGTTCTGGCTTTCGTGTATCTTCCGGAGGATTGGCGGCCCGCCTCAACGGTCGCCATCGTTGCGGTAGCCGTAACCCTCACCCTCGTCATTCTGGTATGGCCGTGGATGAACTGGTTGACCTCCACCTACACCGTGACGAACCGCCGCATTATTACCCGTAAGGGCGTCTTCACCAAGACAGGGCATGATATTCCGCTGACGCGAATCTCCAACGTGTCCTATGAGCGGTCAATGCTGGACCGCATGTTCGGCTGCGGTTCCCTCGTCCTGCAAACCTCCGCGTCGGAGCCGCTCCTGCTGGACGATGTTCCCAACGTTGAAAAAGTACATGTGCAACTGACGGAACTCATTTTCCACTCGGACCTGAGCGATCAGGATCCATACAACAGCAAGGCAACCGAGGCGTAACTACTCAATCGGCCGCGAATCGAGTGTCTCGAGTTCGGGCTGACCCGCCACCCACTCTGTCACATCATCTTCCTGGAACGCTTCGCTCAAACCTGCCAGCTTTTCCTCATCCAACAACACAATCGATTGCCCATCGCTTGAGGTTCCGGTCCCTGAGTAGGGTGCCGTGAGGAAGAGAATGTCCTCAGAGTTGATATTGCGCAGCGATGTACCCAGATCCACAAGCGAGTTGACGGTCAGGCCATCGTCAAACGATATGTGGTCCGCCACGGAGTTGTAGATGTCCAAGAGGTTGCTTGGCGAGGAGAGAATCTCCGGAGTGAGCACGCTGTCAAACACCGCCTTGACCCACACCTGTTGGCGGCGAACTCGATCAAAGTCCCCTCCCGGCAGCCCGTATCTCTCACGCACGTAGGTGAGAGCCTCGTCCCCAGACATGTGGGTAGTCCCGGTTTTCGTGGTGATATCTACACCGTCCACTAGGTCCGTCAGCGCCACAAATGACGCAAAATCAACAATCGCAAAGTGATCGATCCGAATACCGGTCAGCTGTTCCACCGTTTCGATGGTGAGCGCTGGTCCTCCATAGGAAAAAGCGGCGTTGATCTTCGCCTGACCATAGCCCGGTATATCCACCCACGAATCACGAGGAAGTGACATGACGGAGATTGATCTCCTGTCACCGGCCACCTGCACCACCATAATCGCGTCCGTACGCTGAGCACCCGGCTCCCAATCCTCCGGGTCACCCGCAGAGATCCGAGAATCCGAGCCGAGGATTAGGAAGGTGACCGGATCGCCGCTGGCGTCGGATTCGCCCGCGTCATCTGCGGGGCGCGTTGGCCGATCCGTCAGCTCGGCAAAAGGATCTCCGAATGTTTTCAGGGATTCGAACTTCTGATACTGGGCATACATCACGCCAGCGATGGCAAGTGCGCCAACGCTCAGGAGCACGCCAAGGGAAATGAAGAACACCGAGAGCCTGCTGCGCTTCTTGCGCGGCGTGGCTTCTGCCCCATCAAAAACATCGTCAATGAAGACATCATCGGAATCCGCGGCCTTCCCCATGTTGACCTCCGAGCCTGTGTGTTGGCATGAGCTTACACGCGATATGGTTCACATAGAAGAAGCGAGCCGCCGCCACCTGCGGCGCATATTCTCTGGTAAAGTCATCCTTTGGACTTCTCACCTGGTCGGGTGGAAGGTCCAGCTACTGGCACTCCACGGGAACCCCACTTCCCCAGTCCCGCCGATAGCGTATCCCTCACCGACCATGTACATCTATCGCCATTCGGCGATTGAGTTGAAAGAGAATTAAGTGGCAAACATCAAGTCGAAGAAGAAGCGCATTCTCACGAACGAGAAGTCACGCCTTCGCAACCGCTCAGTCAAGTCAGAGCTGAAGACCTACGTTCGCAAGACCCGTGAGGCTATTGCAGCTGGCGATAAGGAAGCAGCTATGACTGCTTTTGAGGCCGCCGCGCGCAAGCTCGACAAGGCTGTGTCCAAGGGTGTCATCCACAAGAATCAGGCTGCTAACCGCAAGTCGAAGCTTGCTCACGCTGTCAACAAGTTGAGCTAACGTTCTGTGAGAGAGCGGCGGGCCTTCTGGTTCGCCGTTTTTTCATGCCCACAATAGTACGATTGCCTGTGTGAAGCTCACCAAACCCCCTGTCCCGTGGCGCGACTATGCGTGGTTCGTGGAACCC
>NZ_JBQCZW010000025.1:0-37450 GCF_052089425.1 Ancrocorticia sp.
CCACGGCACCCGCTCCAACCAACGATCCGTCCGCCGAGTCCCGATCCTGCCACCCGACCGCATCCGCACCCTCCCCTTCGGCACCGGCGTCATCCTCCTACGCTCCACCCCACCCATCATCACCGACCTGCACCCCTGGCCGAAACGCCCCGACGCCCCGCAACTCCACGCCGACCGCGCCAGCATCGAAACCCTCCTTCAAACCCCGCCCACGGCCGAATAGCCACGCTCTGGACGCACCCGCGCACCTGTCTGGCACAGCGGACACCACCAGGTGACCGCCCGATTCCAGGAGGTGGCCATCATGACTATCCGCACTCATCAGTCCGTGTCTGGCTTCGTCGCGTCCGATCCGCAGCTCAGCCATACCGAGCGCGGGGACGCCCGGCTCTATCTCAAGCTTGGCATCGAGCACCACCGCCGCGAAGAGGACAACAGCTATACGCAGTTGGAGACCACGTTCCACGACCTCATCGCTTACCGCGGCGCTGCCGAGCAGGGCGCCGAACGTCTGGCCAAGGGCGACAACATCATCGCCGACGGCCACGTCCGTGAGTACTCCTACGAGCGGAACGGCCAGCTACGCGAAGGTGAGGAGTTCATCGCCACGCGGATCGGACACGATCTGGCTCGCACACGCTACGAGGTTGATCGCAGCCAGCGCACCCGGCCGGTCCGCGATGCTGCGGCCTTCGAGCCACCGCAGCGGACGGCACCGTCTTCGGCCCCTGCCATGGGATTGTGAAGGAGCGCGCAATGAACGACGACCTTCATGACAAGTCCATTGACGAGGGACCAGACGAGGGACAGCTTGTCCCCAACGTCGACATCCCGGAGCCTCCGCATCCGGTCAACTGGAACCTGCTCACCGCCCATGACTTGGAGCAGGAACTGCTGGAACTGAACCGGTGGGTCGACTGGCTACGCCACACCTACGGCCTCCCGGCATCCGTCATCCCGCCCTACTGGCACCGCCACCCCGAACTCCTCTGGGAACTGTCCGCTCTCCACCTGCACTGGCTGTGCGCCTACGACCCCGAACAGAACGGCTCCGCACCACTGGGCTGGCACCGCGACTTCGCCGATGCCCGCCAGCGCCTACGCGACTGGGTCACCGCCTCCGGCACCCGGCTCGACCGCGACCGCCCCACCCGCCAAACCACATGGCCCGGCGAAGAACCCGCTGATCACATGGACGAAACGCAGATCACCAACCGCGACGAAGACTTCGTCCAGTTCGTCCTCGATCAAGTCCACCAACGCCAGGACGCCGAAGACGCGTTTTACGCGTCCATCGACACTGACACCGGAGAACGGTGATCCTGATGGGCCGCCGGTACGCGAAGAAGACCGGGCAAAGGCCGCAGGGGGAGCGAGACTTCCGCATTCGCGCGGACTTCAATGATCCACCGGACCTGGACAAGCTCTGCGAGCTGCTCATCCGTATTTCTCTCCGGCGGCCCGTCCCGACCACGTCGAGCCACCCAGCAAATTGCACCGAGCCGACCAGTGCGCCGCCGCAATCCGCGCCGTAGAATAGACATGTCCGCCGCGGTGGCGGGTGTTGTGGTCCTAGCGTCTCGCTCCGGCGAGGCAACATCAACGTGGCCTTCCCGGCCTAGTCCTATAGCCTTCGGGCTCTTCTCACGATCAACACCCACCGCGAAATGAGCCGCGCCGGATCACGGGACCAGTAGCAGTGGAGAAGAGCCATGACATCCGACGACGCGGACGAAGCCGCCATCGACAGCCTTGTCGCCCCCACCCCATTCGCGGGCGCGATTGCCGTGTCCTACCTGCGTGTCTCCACCAAGGAGCAGGCCGAAAGGGGCGGCAACGCGGAGGGCTTCTCGATCCCGGCTCAGCGTGAAGCCAACCAGCGCAAGGCCGACCAGCTCGGTGCGACCATCGTCGAGGAGTTCGTCGACGCGGGCGAGTCCGCACGCAAGGCCGACCGGCCCGAACTCATGCGGATGATCAAGTACGTCGCCACGCACAAGACCAGCTACTGCATCGTTCACAAGGTTGACCGCCTCGCCCGCAACCGCGCCGACGACGTCACCATCCACCTGGCGCTCAAGGACGCGGGCGTCACTCTGGTCTCCGCCACCGAGAACATCGACGAGACCCCCTCAGGCATGCTCCTGCACGGCATCATGTCCTCCATCGCCGAGTTCTACTCCCGCAACCTCGCCACCGAAGTCGTCAAGGGCCTGTCCCAGAAGGCCGCCCAGGGTGGCACCGTCACGAAGGCTCCGATCGGGTACCGCAATGTAGGTATCCGCGACGACATGGGACGCGAGATCCGTACCGTGGAAGTCGATGAGGAACGCGCGAAGCTGGTGCGCTGGGCCTTCCAGGTCTTCGCCTCGGGGGACTGGACCACCAGCCAGCTCCACACGGAACTTGTCGCCCGTGGCCTGACCACCCTGCCGACACCCCGTCGCCCGTCCAAGCCAATCGCCAAATCCACGGTCCACCGGATGCTGACGAACCCGTACTACAAGGGCGTCATCGTGTATCAGGGTGTCACCTACCGTGGTGCCCACGATCCCATCGTCCCTGTCGAAGTGTGGGAACAGGTCCAGATCGTGCTGGGCGCCCACACGTCCGCCGCCGACGCTACCCAGATCCACGACCACTACCTCAAGGGCAGTGTCTTCTGCGGGCAGTGCGGTTCCCGTCTCATCGTCTGCAACGCCAAGTCCAGTCAGGGCACCATCTACCCGTACTTCGTGTGCTCAGCCCGCCATGCTGGACGGGGTGACTGCACCCGTCAGGCGATGCTGATCGAGGACGTGGAGCGCTTGATCGAGCATTTCTACACCCATATCCAGATTCCCGCCGAGACCCGGCAGGCACTCTCGGGCATGCTGCACGCCAAGTTCGACCAGATGATGAGCGAGGGTGCGGCAGAACTGGCCGAACTCGCCGCGCGCCGTACCGAACTGGAAGGCGAGCAGACCAAGCTCCTCCAGGCCCACTACGCGGGCGCGATCCCACTCGACCTGCTCAAACGGGAACAGGACCGGATCACCGCATCGTTGGAGACCATCGACTTTAGGGTCCGGGCCCACAACGGCGAGTACGCCGATGCCCGGGCCAATCTGGATGACTCGCTGCTGTTGTTGGCCAATATCGCTGACATCTATGCCAACGCTGACGACGCGAACCGGCGTCTGTGCAACCAGGCGCTGTTCAAAGCGATCTACGTTGATGAGGACAACGACATCCACGTCGGCTACCGGACGCCCTACGACGGGCTGTCGAACCCCGACCTCCAGGCCGATGCTCTCACCTGGGCCGACCAGGCCCGCGCCGCAGCCACCGGGGCAGAGACAACCGGGACACGCAAAAAGGGCCAAGCCGGAACATCTTCCAAGGGTGGTCCCTTGGTCGAAAGTTCAAACCTGACCCATCTGGGGTGGCTGACGGGACTTGAACCCGCGACGTCCTGGACCACAACCAGGTGCTCTACCAGCTGAACTACAGCCACCATGCTACGGGCTGACCCGCAACGAGTATTAACTATATCCGAGCCGCTAACCTAAGACGAATCATACCGGGGTGATGCCTGCCACGGAGGCGCACCTCGGGCCGCCGTCGTCGCCCCGTCGTCGTCCTAAAACCCAAAACTCACCAGAAGGCACGAACTGCGATCGCATCGGCGAACTTGTTGAGGTTCTCCGGGTCCGCGGAAAGGTACAGGGAGCCGTCCATCAGCGAAATCTCCATGACGTAAAACTCGGATTCGCCCTCGCGGATGCCGCGCACGATGTCCACGCGGTTGTACAGGAGGAGTTCGTCGCGGCCACATTTCTCGGAAATGTACTTGTGCAACACGCTGCGGATTTGTTCGCCCCACCGGAATTCTTGCTCGCTGGCGGGCGAGGAGGTCACCACATCCTCGTCCTGAACCTCGTCAACGGAGCGGAAGCGCGGGTGCAGCATGGCCTTCTTCTCCACGCTGTAGGCGGGCAGGCCGTTGAGGTACACGATGGAGAGTTCGCCGCTGCGATCGATCTCGCTCAAGTACCGCTGGACCATGACGGAGCGGCCGTGACGCAGTTCGTGGGAGGCGTGCTTGATGGCATCCGCGCGGGACATGGCGTCGGTTGCCGTGTAGCGCCCGGTTCCGCGCCCGCCTGAGGACACGGCGGGCTTCACCACGAAATCACCGTGGGCCGGGAAACGCGTGTGGATCTGGTGCTTGGAATACTCGACGTCCGCCTCGAGCCACGTGGTGGGAATGACGGGCAGGCCGCGCTCCCCCAGCTCCTTAAGGTAGTGCTTATCCGAGTTCCACTCCATGAGATTCGCCTGATTGAGCAGCCGCGGAACGGACCCTGCCCACGCCAAGAACGCCTCGCGATCCGTCGCATAATCGCGAACCGAACGCACCACAGTCAAGTCCGAGGCGCTCCAATCAACGTTTGGATCATTCCACACGGCGATGCGCGGTTCGATTCCCCGCGCACGGAGGGCATCGGGGAGCCCCGCCTCATCAGCATCGAGGTTGGGCAGATCGGCAGACGTTGCCAGAGTCACGATAGGTGCAGCCATGCCCCCCAGCTTACTCAACAGATCCGACATTGGGGGATTCTTCTTTGAACGACGACGACGGCGCGCCGCGATCCCGCCGTTCCCCTTGGCAAACGTGGCCCAAACGACGGCACAAAACGCTGTGGGTCACTAGGATGAGCCGTAGCCGCGGCGGTGCCCGGCAGGCAGCAACCACCCGTGTGCCAAGCACGCCGTACCGAGAAGAAGCATGATCGAAATACTTGCAGATAACCCGCTCCTCACCCTGTTCACGGTGGTGACAGTTGGCGCCATACTCGGCTCGATCCCCTTCGGCAAGATCCGGCTGGGTGCGGCCGGGGCGTTGTTCGTGGGACTCGCGCTTTCGGCAGCGGCGCCCGAACTTGGCGACGGTATGGAGATCGTCCAATCTCTGGGACTCTCGCTGTTCGTGTACACCGTAGGCGTTGGCGCCGGGGCTTCGTTCTTTAGCCAGCTGCGCCAACAGTTGCCACTGCTGAGTATGGCCGCCGTGTGCTCGGTGGTGGGCGGGGCCGTGACGCTCGTGCTGGCGTGGGCGTTGGATGTGCCCAAGGCGCTGGCAACGGGGCTGTTCACGGGGGCACTCACTGCCGCTCCTGCTCTTGATGCGGCCACGCGGGTATCCGGGTCCGGCGAACCCTCAGTTGGGTACGCCTTCGGGTACCCAATCGGCGTGATTGTGGGCATCCTTGTGGTGTCGATGGTGGTAAACCGGCAGTGGGTTGGCGAAAAGGACACGCCATCGCTGGCCGGGCTGGGGCTCAACGCCAGAACCGTCGTGGTGTCCGAGCACATCAACCTTCGCGACATCCCCGAATGGAAGGCGCAGGATGTGCGCGTGTCCTACCTGCGCCGCGGGGACAACATGCGCGTGGCTATTCCCGGCGAGGACTTGGAGGCCGGCGATCAAGTGGTGATCGTTGGGTTACCCGGCGCCGTCGAATCTGCCGGCCACCGGATCGGGACTATTCAGCGCTCGCACCTTGCCGACGATCGAAGCGATGTGGATTTCGAGCGGATCGTGGTGTCCAACCCGGACGTTGCAGCACGCACAATCGCCGAGCTCAATCTTCCGGCGCAATACGGCGCGGTTGTCACGCGGGTCAAGCGCGGGGATTTGGACCTGCTTGCCCGCGACGATTTCACGCTGCAACTCGGGGACCGCGTGGCTGTTGTGGTCCCTCACGATCAGCTGGATGACGTACAGGACTTCTTTGGAGATTCTGAGCGGCGCGTGTCCGAAGTGGATGCGCTGGCCTTGGGCTTGGGCTTGGTGCTGGGGATCTTCTTGGGGCTGGTCAGCTTCCCGATGCCCGGCGGAGAGGCCTTCTCTTTGGGGCCGGCCGCCGGGCCGCTCATCGTGGGCATGGTGCTCGGGGCGCTGCGCAAAACCGGGCCGCTCGTGTGGACCTTGCCCGAGGCCGCGAACCTAACCATCAGGCAGCTCGGTCTGCTCCTCTTCTTGGCCGGGCTGGGACTCACCGCCGGGCCGCAGTTCGCCGGGGTGCTCACCTCGCCCGTTGCGTGGAGGGCCGGGGTGCTGGCACTGGTAGTTGCCGCGGTTTCCTGCATCTGCATGGTGATCGGCGGGCGGTGGATCACCAAACTCTCGGCGCCCCGGACTGCTGGCGGCGTTGCCGGATTCCTCGGACAGCCCGCGGTGCTAGAGGCCGCCAACTCCAAGGTTGCCGATGAACGCGTTGAATCCGCCTATGCCGCGTTGTTCGCCTTCTCGATCGTGGTGAAGATCGTGCTGGTGCCGATCATGTGGACGTTCTGAACCAACCCTCGCAGCAGAAGGCCGGGTTAAAGGCCGCAGAGGCCCATAACTTGACTAGCACACGCGAAGGAGGGGCTTCCCAATCGGGAAGCCCCTCCGCTTGCTGTACACCGCCAGGGACTCGAACCCTGAACACACTGATTAAGAGTCAGATGCTCTACCATTGAGCTAGCGGTGCGTAACAAGCTAATAATTTACTCACGATCCGTGCACCTCGCAAGTTGAGGAGCCAGTTTGCGATCTATGCCTCACTCAATCATGTGGATGAGCCGCAGCACGCGCGTGGCGCTGCACCCACAGTGTGCGGGATTCGAGGCCGCTCGGCTTGTGAGCAAGCGTCAGTTCTGCGGATCGGTTGGCCGGATCAAACGGCGCCACATAGTCGCGGTTGAAGGTCTTGCCTCCAATGATTACTTCCTCCACGTTCTTCACATCCGAGATGTTAGCCAACGGATTGCCGTGGATGATCACCACATCCGCGTCATACCCCGGCTCCAGAACACCCGCAACACCCGCGAGCCCCACGGCAGCCGCACCACGCGAGGTGGCGGCAATGAGCACCTCCTCCTCCGGCAAACCCGAGGCCACTAACTGCTCCATCCCGTAGTGGTACCCGCTGGGAGGAAACACAGCCCCGATATCGTGCCCGAGCACAATTTTCACACCATGATCGTAAAGTTCCTTCGCTCGCGGTGTGACTGTTTCGCCTTCAACCGCCGGATACGTGGGCGGGCTACAGGGATCAACGAAGATTCCCTTTTCGGCAATGAGATCTGCAAGGTCCGGATCGAACTCAGTGACCCCATCCTCGGAGATGAACGTGGCATGGGCGATGTAATCAATGCCAGCTTCCGCCGCTCGCCGTATGCCCTGCGTCCCGTGTGCGTGAGCCGCCGTGTGCTTACCCAATCGGTGGGATTCCTCAACCAGCACGCGAAGTTCTTCGGTGGTGAACTGCGCGTTCCACGGCGCCGAACCAAAGGTGCCGAAGCCCCCGGTGGCCATCACCTTGATCACGTCCACCCCGGCCTTGTGGTGGTCCCGGATCTTCTTCCTGATCTCGGTGATGGAATCAACCTCACCGCCGGTGGACCATGAATGCCCGCCCGATGTGGTGAGCTGTGGCCCTGCGGCAATAATCCTCGGCCCCTCGACGATGTGCTGAGAAATGGCCTCGCGCAGCACCACATCGGAAAAGTGGCGCGCCCCCAGTGATTGCACACTCGTCACTCCAAGGGAGGCCAGCTGGCGCGCAGGCGTCAGCGATGTCAGCGCATGCCAGCCCTGCTCGTGGCGCCCCGGATCGGGAACATCTGGATCAAAGCTGTAGGCGAACTCGCCCAGATGTGCATGTGTTTCCACAAAGCCTGGCGTAATAGTGGCAAACGGATGATCTTCGCGCGGGTAGTCAGCGAATTCTGGAGGAAGATCGCGCACTCGCCCCACCCACGCCACCTCGCGGCCACGGATAGCAACCGCCCCATCATGCAGGGTGCCGCCACGCCTGCCCGTGAACACACTCGCCGCACTCACCACTCGGTTCCCCGGCTCCACAACCGGGTTGTCCAGCCTGCGCGTGCCGTCTATCCTCTTGCCGCCCATCTCAGCCCTCCTTCGAAACGGTGTAGGCACTCCACGCGTTACCGCCAACTGGATCAAAGGTCAGCCCCTTGACGGTGTCCTTGGTTCCAACGGTGTCAGCAACCACGTACAAAGGAATCTGGTAGGCCTCCTCCGAAATGTAAGCCTGAAGCTCCTTGTAGGTTTCGTGGCGTGCCTCGGTATCGAAGGAATAGCGGCCCTCATCGAGGAGCCCATCGAGCGTGTCATCATCGTAGTTACCGCGAGCGATGAAGCCCCGGGCGGGATCGGACGAGTAGAGAACATCGTAGGAACTGGCCGGATCGCTCCCACCATAGGAGTTATCAAACAGCTCGTAATCGTTGGCCTCAGCCCTCTCCGATTCGGTTCCCAAGTCAACAGGCTCGAACGCGAAGTCAATGCCCAGATCGTTGCGTAGCGATGCCCCGATCGCTTGGAGGAGCACATCGCGGTTGTCGCGGACGTAGGGGGCCGCGCTCACAGCCCGCACCGTCAGGCGCTCGCCATCCTTGACGCGGAATCCATCGCCGTCGCGTTCGCTCCAGCCTGCCTCATCGAGCAAGTCATTGGCGCCCTCCACATCGTAGGGAACGGAATCTTCAAGCGATTCGTCGTAGTAAGGGCTGGCCGGGGTGAGAGAACTCCATGCGCGCTCCACCTGCCCCTGATACACCGAATCCAGCAGCGTATCCAGATCGAGGCCCTGACGGATTGCCTCCCGAACGTTCTGGTCATCTAGCCCCGGCCGGGTCACGTTGAGGTAGATCGAATACGGCGAACCACCCGCAGGACTGTTGTAGTACTCAAAACCGTCCTGACCATCAAACAGCGGCACATCAACAGCCGGAATGCCGGTGATCACATCGGCTTGCCCGGAGCTCAGCGCACCGGTCCGTGTGGAGTTCTCTCCCAGAATCCGGTAGGTCACGCTATCCAGATACGCAACATCATCCTCGTTCGCGATGGCCTGAGGCGCCCACGCATAATCCGCGCGCTTGGCGAAGACGATTTCCTGCCCTTGATTCCACGATTCCAGCGTGAACGGGCCGGTCCCGTACACGGTGGTTCCGCCAGATTCGAGTTCGTCACTAGATTCGAGTGATTCAGGAGCTATTGGCGATGACGACGACGACAAGTAGTTCAAGAACAGCGCATCCGGCTGTGACAAGGTGAATTCAACGGTAGTGGCATCCACCGCCTCGTAATCAGTAAGCGATGTCAGGGAGTTTCGGCTGGAGCTGGCGTAATCATCTTCGGTGAGCTGATCGAAGTTCTGCACAACGGCATCGGCATCGAGCTCCTCACCGTTGGAGAATGTCACATCATCACGCAGCGTGAGGGTGATTGTTGTGCCGTCCTCGCTCACCTCGTAGCCTTCGGCCAGCCATGGCTCGTATTCACCGGCCTCGTTGGCATACAGGTAGGAATCGAAGAGCCCGCGAATCACGTGCTTGACGGCGTCACCACCGTTGAGCTGAGGATTGAGCGTAGTGGGCTCGGTTTCAATTGCCCACACGAGGTCTCCGCCCTCGGTCTGGGCAGCGTCAGCTGATTGCTCGGTGGTGTTCGATCCGCAGGCCGCGATGAGGGCTGTGGTTGCGGCCAATGCTCCAAGAGCTCGGAGCTTGTGCAGGTAGGTGGTCATTGTGTTCTCCTTGGAAACGGATGTTAGGCGCGCAGTCGCGGGATCGCGGCCATGAGCTTTGTGGTGTAGGGGTGGCCGGGGCTGTCAAAAACTGTGTCAACTGGGCCGGATTCAACGATTTCGCCGTCTTTCATGACGATCACGCGATCTACCAGCTGGTGGACAACGGCCAGATCATGCGAAATGAAGATGAGGGATGTTCCGGTGCGCTGCGATAGGTCAGCAAGCAGATCAAGTATCTGTGCCTGAACAGAGACGTCAAGGGCGGATACCGGCTCGTCGCACACCAGCACATCCGGATCCAACGCTAGGGCGCGAGCGATGGACACGCGCTGGCGTTGGCCTCCTGAAAGCTCGCGGGGGTGAGCCGGCAAGAGGTCAGCCGTCAACGCCGTCAGCTCCAATAGCTCGCTCACGCGAGCATCGATACGTTCAGCGGAGTAACCGTTGCCCCGCAGCGGCTCCTTGATGATCTCCTCGACGGTGTAGCGAGGATCAAAGGACCCGGCCGGATCTTGAGCCACGAACTGGATCTTCTTGCGCAGCTCCCGGGTCTGGGCACGGGAACGCGCCTGATGCCAGCCGAAGCCGTCAATCTCCACCTCCCCGGCATCTGGCTCAATGAGTCCCAGAATGAGCCGCACGAGTGTGGACTTTCCAGATCCCGATTCGCCTACAATCCCCAGCTTCTCGCCCCGCAGCAGCTGAAAATCAACACCGCGGACGGCTAGGCGGCGCTTGCCACCCGGTGCGCTGAAGGATTTGGAGAGCCCGGTGGTTTGCACCTGTAGCGCGCGCTCTCCGGTTGCCCCACCACCATCGGCAGTGCCAGCAACTTCGCGCCCGAGATCCCGGGAGGGAACGGCGGCCAAGAGCGCCTTCGTATAGGGGTTCTTGGCGTTGCCCAGTACCTCGGCGGCACTCCCCTGTTCAACGATTTCGCCATCCTTCATCACGAGGATACGGTCCGCGATTCCGGACACGACAGCCAGATCGTGGGAGATGATGAGCAATGCAGTGCCCGCATCCCGCCTCGCCTTGAGAAGGTTGATCACCTGAGCCTGCACCGTCACATCCAGTGCGGTAGTGGGCTCATCGGCGATGATCAGTTCCGGCTCTCCTGCGATCGCAGAGGCAATAAGAGCCCGCTGCCGCAATCCTCCGGACAGTTCGTGCGGGTACTGCTTGGCCCTAACCTCAGGATCATCGATGCCAACGCTTGCCAGCAAGGAGCGCACCTTGCCGGGCACCTCACGGCGCTTGGCAAGCCCGTGGGTGAGGATGGGTTCGGCCACCTCAGCCTCAATCTTGCGCAGGGGGTCAAGCGAGACCAGCGCATCTTGAAGAACCAGCCCAACATGCCGCCCCCGAACTTGGCGCCATTGGCGCTCCTTGAACTGGAGAGCATTCTTGCCGGCAACGGTGAACAGGTTGGCTTCCACCGTTGAGTTATCCCCGGCCAGCCCCGTGAGGCTACGGGCAGTCACGGACTTACCGGAGCCAGATTCGCCCACGATGGCCACCACTTCGCCCGGGTAGATCGCCAGATCAAGGCCGCGCACGGCGTGCACCGATCGCCTGCGGCCATTGAATCGGACGTTCAGCCCGCGCACCTCTACAAGAGGGCGCGCCGGGGTGGCATCAGCCGGTTCAGCGCGGCTAATTTCTTGGCTCGTGGCACGTTCCAGAATTGAGAGAGTCATCCGTTCCTTCTTTCGTGGCGAGCCTGCAAGTGCCGGCCGATAACAGTTGAGGAGATGATGGTGGCAGTGAGAGCAGCACCGGGGAAGGCGGCCCACCACCAAGCCACCCGTAGATACTGCCGAGATTCGGCGAGCATCGATCCCCACTCGGGGATCGGGGGCTGGGGCCCCATTCCGATGAAGCTCAGCGCCGCCGCCCCGATAATGGCGGTACCCAGTCCAATTGTTGCCACCACAGGGATCACTCCCAGTGTGTTGGGCAGAACGTGGCGCAGCACCAGCCGGGTTCTGGACAGCCCGAAGGTTTGGGCTTGCTCCACGTACCCAGAGTTCCGCGCGATCTTCGCCTCAGACCTCACCAGCCGCGCATACCGCGGCACGCCGGCCACACCAAGGGCGAAGATCAGGTTCCCGATTCCGGGCCCCGTGAAGGCGATAAGAACCAGCGCCAACAGGATTTCGGGGAAGCTGGCAATAACATCGGTGGCTCGAGTCAGCACCGTATCTAGCCACCGCGGGCCAATCCCGGACATCAGCCCAATCAACGCTCCCACGAAAAGCGCCAGCAGCGTGGCACCAACACCAATGGCCAGGGAGTACCGAGCCCCGTAGACCACCCGTGCCAGAATGTCGCGCCCCAGCGCATCCGTCCCGAACAGGTGCTCTGCGGTGGGTGCTTGATTCACGGCAAGCGGATCAGCAAAGTAGGGGTCCACGCTCGTCAACAATCCTGGCCACGCAACGGCAATCGCCGCCACGCCTAGGACAACCACGCTCAGCACCAGCCCGATGCGCGGCCTGACCTTGGGTGGATGAAGATAGAGCCGGGTGATCCGCCAGTCCAGAGACTGGTGCTCAACAATCGTGCTCATCGCGTCCCACCTTTCGCCGGTGCAGATTCGCGCAGTCGTGGATCCAGCGCGAAGAGAATGAGATCGGCGATCGTCGTCGCCACAACAAACGCCGTCGTCGCCAAAATCGCTACGCCCAAAATCACCGGAATGTCCTTATCGGTCACGGCGGCTACCGCAACCTGCCCAATACCGGGCCGGCCAAATACCTTTTCCGTAATCACCGCGCCGCCGAGCATCCCGCCCACGGTGAGCCCCGTCAGCGTGACCACCGGCAGGGAGCCATGGCGGAGCGAATGGTGGGTGCGGACCTTCCACTCCCCCACGCCCCGCGAGCGCGCCGTGAGCGTGTACGGGGCCTCAAGCGATCGCTCGGTGGATTCGCGGAATACCTGCCCCAGATACGCGCCGGTGGGCACCGCCATCGCGATGGCTGGAAGGACCAGTGCGGATATCGAGCCCGCCCCCGAAACCGGGAACCAACCCAGATTGAAAGAAAAGACCGCCAGCAACACGATGCCGAACCAGAACGGGGGAAGGGAAACCAACACCAGCTCCCCGCCCCGCCACAGCGAACGCAGCGCCCCGCCGCGGCCCGAGGTGACCAGAGCCGAAACAAACGCGATGGCGAACGCCAGCACCGTTGCGGTCAGCGCCAGCTGGATCGTGGGAAGGAGCTGCTCGCCAAGGACCTCCGTGACAGGCTTGCGCAAAACGTAGGATTCGCCCAAATCACCGTGAAAGATGCCAGCGAAGTAGCTGAGGTACTGAAGTATGAGCGGCTGATCCAACCCCCACCGCTCGATCGCTTGGGCACGCAGCACCGGATCGTTGCGGTTGTCTTGGCCCAGCAGCATAGAGGCCGTGTCACCCGGCGCAAAGTGAATCGCCAAGAACGCCACCGTCACGGCGGCCCACAGCACCAGCGCGGCCCCGCCAAACTTCCATGCCAGCTGCCAGGCGAGCGCCCGGATGCGGTCCGCGCGGCTGATGCCGTCAACTAGGGCGGCGTTGGGGGTTTCGGGTGCGCCGTCCTGCGCCGTGGCATCTGGCGCCCCGTCTCGGACTACTGCATCGTGGGGCGCCGTGTCATGCGGCGCAACAAAGTGAACGCTCATCACGGCTCCCTATCCAGCGGTTCGAGGATGCGGTAGGGAATGTCCCATGCAGCGTTGGTACCGTCCGCGCCGGCGCCGTCCAGCCCGATCCACTGCTTTTCGCTCTGTGTCAAAAGCCCGTGGCGCTGGGCGAGCTTGCGCGCGTACCGCCACACATAGGGATAATCGCGAACTGAGGCCGCGCCCCATCCGAACTCGCGCCGAATGCCCTGATCGAACAGGGCAAGAACTGAGAAAAGCTGGATATCCACGAGCGTGGGCTCGGTCCCGGCAACGTAGGCATCCGGGTCCCTCAGTTCGTAATCGAGCACCCCCAACCGTGCGTAGATGAGTCGTGCCAGCGCTTCCTTCTCCTCGTTCGCCGCGCGAGGCAGCCGCCGTCCTGCCTCGATCAGATCCTGCCTGATGGAGGCCTCGGTGTACGGGGCGCCGCCGGTCGGGGCGCCCGCAAGCGCGTCCAACACGTCCTTGGGTGCAAGATCCGCTTCCGTCCGGTCTGCGCGCGTGAGGTGGATCCGGGCGGGATCTTTTTTCGTATCGACGACGGCGAATTCCTCCCCCGCCGTGGTGAGCCTCAACAAGATCTTGATGCTCAGGTGGTCGGGGTCGGTGGGGTTCAGGGCAACGGTGATCGGGGACGGACCCAGGCTCAGAACGCTATCTGGCGAAGCCTGCGGGTCAGTGAGAGACAGTGCGGGCATTGTGTCAGCCCTCCTTGAGGTGAATCGGGATGTTGGTGGTGCGAGCCGAAGTTCGAAGGAATACAGGCGCTGCCCGTGATCTACCACTTTGGTTTCGCGTTCGATCCTGCGATGGAAGCCGTGCTGGTAGTAAAGATTGTGGGCGTGGACCATGTGTGGGGAAGAGTTGATGCTGATCGTTTCTGCACCGTTGGTTCGTGCTTGGTCAATGGCGTGCTCCACCAGCTTGTGGCCGATGCCCCTTCCGCGCCCCGCCCGCGCAACGCCAAGGATGTTAAATGTTGAGGTGCCACGGGCGATCGCTTCGGGATGCGGAGTCAGAACGCCAGCCACAATTCTCCCGGAGGAGCGCTGCTCAACAGCCCAGATGTAGTTGGTTTCTGCCCGCGCGCTAATTGCGTGGAGGCCACGCCTGTACTCCTCGGTGACCCAGCATCCGTGGGTGAAGGCATCCTCAAGCATGTTGCCGAATTCTTCGTATTCGTGTGGCTGAGCCAAACGCAGCACATGATCCGCGTCTAAGGGGACGGGGCGCAACTCCTCGGGGTGGAGCGAGGTGGGGTTCGACGGGGTGGGATTCAACGTGATGCTCATGCTCCAAAGCTCCACAACTCATAAGAGCCACCGCCGCCGGGGCCCGTGTACAGGGGCGAACCCGTAAGGCCCTCGCGCCCAGCCGGCTCCAACCATGCCGCGAGCGATTCTTCCGGTGTGGGCAGGTAGGAGGTTTCTCCGCGGATGACGCCTTTGTTGATGTACTCTCCCGACGGGCCTGGCACAAGGCCGAGGAAGTACTTTTCCCGGTCATCTACTAGGCCGTTCTGGAACAGATCTCGGGCGTAGGCCCACAGGTTGGGGTAGTCGCTGATCTGGATCGAATCGTCCTGACCGAACAGCTCCACGAAGCCTGGGCGGTAGTTGCGCTCGAAGGATGCGAGAGTTTGGAACAGGCGAACATCGGAATCGGTCAGGCGATCGCCGAACAGGTAGCGCCGCGAAGCTAAACGGAAATTGTAATCGGCCAACCGAGCCTCGAAAATGCGCTTGGCGGCGAGCGCCGCATTGTGGCTCTGAGCGAAGATGGCCTTGTAGGTCCCGTTGTTCACATCGTCGAATAGCTGCTGGTTGAGTAGGTCAATTTCTTGGCGCAGATCTGCCTGATAGAGGTCGGGAGCATCTGCCTTGTGAAGTGGCTTCCACGCCGTCTCCAGATCGATGGGGAGAAGGTGGTAATTGTTGGTCACTACCTTTCCCGTGACCGTGTCAATGACGGTTGGGGATGTGCCGCGGCCGGCAAAGGTGGGATCCGTGGCTCGGTAGAAATCGTTGAGGCGGTCGGTTCCGAAACGCTGGACAACATCGCCGTCACTATCGGAGATGCGCCAACCTTGCGAATCCCGCCCGTACAGAAGGACAAATGGGAGCGCCTCTTGCAGGCCAAGCAACCGGGTAACGATGAGCTGGCGCCGTGCCCACCCGCAACCGACGCTTCCTAGCAGGCGGTATCGCCCTGCCTCAACTGGCCATTGGCCATCCTCTTGGCCAAAGCGAGCCGTGAACCAGTTGCGTTGGCGGCGGAACCCGCCATCGGGGGTCTGCTCGGAAACAACTTCTGGCATTTTCGCACTATCGTCTCGGGCCGGAGGATTGAGAAGTTCATATTCAACTGAAGCTTTAAGTGCGGTCATGGGAGTGCTCCTTTGAAGGAATTGGTCTGCTGAATGTGTGAAGAAAGTTTGTGGAGAAGATTTGTGAAGAACGGAAATATGCTGATAGATGCGCTCTCGCGGGGAAAACACTGCGTTTTGGGTATAAGATCCCGCATTTTGGATGCAAGAAAATACGCTCTGCCCTTCGAGGCTGCGTGGGAAAGCTGCGTGTGAGGGCGGCAGTGGCTTCGGCTAAGGCAGCAGGATGAGTTTTAGTGAAGCTGGCGGTATGGGTGTGCCGACAAACGGTCTGCAGGAGCCCGTTGCGAACTGACCTCGGGATACGTGATCAGATGGTACGGGCGCTGCTCACCGTGTTGCGGTTGGCCAGAGAAAAGGCTTCGTTGAAAACTCTGTGCCTAGCGACAACACATTCGACAACAGAAGGCCGCACGGGTGAAGTAGAGGTTCGTGGTGAGCTGCTGATTGTGCATGTGCTCGCCCCTCTCATGTGTGATCTGTAATCGAACACCTTTAGCATATGGGGGTAATAGGTTTATGTCTAATGCATGTTCACATCGTGAGAATGCAAGGCGCGGGATGCCATAC
Source organism: Ancrocorticia sp. (assembly GCF_052089425.1). Taxonomy (NCBI): domain Bacteria; kingdom Bacillati; phylum Actinomycetota; class Actinomycetes; order Actinomycetales; family Actinomycetaceae; genus Ancrocorticia; species Ancrocorticia sp. The sequence goes on from NZ_JBQCZW010000025.1 coordinate 16,222, forward strand.
TTGAACGTGGACACGGGGTGCTCCAACCGGAGCTGAGACTAAACCCGTGGAACCTGATCTGGTTCATACTAGCGAAGGGATTGTCCAGTGAATCAACGCGCTTCAATATCTGCTGCGCCCGCCATGGACGGCACATCACAAGCATCAGCGCCCGCACAACCTCCTGCCTCTACAGCCGCCATGCCCAAGGCCGGGCGTGCAGCCCTGCGCGCGGGTGTCGTAGGAAATTGGATAGACAACGTCCACATGTTCCTTCCACTCACCGCACTAGCTCCGGCGATGGCGGTGCTCGCTGGGCCGGGGGCTGCGGCCGCCACGGGCGCGATCGTCGTGATCGCAATGATGCTCGGACGCCCCTTGGGAGGCGTGATCTTTGGGCGGATCTCGGACAAGCTGGGCCGCACCCGCACCACGAAGATTGCCATCACAGGGACGGCGCTGTGCGCGCTGCTCATCGCGGTGATGCCCACCTACGAGCTTCTCGGCGGAGGAACCATTGCGGCAATTCTGGCCCTGCGGTTCATCGGGGGAATCTTCATCGCAGGAGAATACTCCGCCGCCATTCCATTGGCTATGGAGTGGTCCTCCCCTCGTAAGCGCGGCTTCATGAGCGGGCTCATCCTCTCGATGGCGCCGTGGGCACAGGCCTCCATTGCATTCGCCGTCGCGTGGCTGCTGGCGCTCATGGGGCCCGATGCCTATGCGGCATGGGGATGGCGCATCCTCTTCGTGATCGGTGCGCTGCTTTCGGTTGGGATGCTCATCTACTATCGTTCTCGGGTCACGGATGCCCCGATTTTCCACCGCGAGCGCTCTGCCACGGCTCGGCCAAAGGCGAGTGTCAAGGACGTGGTACTGGGGCGCTGGTCTAGGTCATTCTGGCAGGCGTTCATCATCATGACCGGCCTCTTTTTCCTCACCCAAACCACGGTTGTCATGATGACGGCGGAACTCGGCGAAGAGACAGGGCTGACCTCGGGTGAAGTCTCTGTGGCCATGGGAATTGCCTCGATCAATCAGGCGATCTTCATGATTCTCGCCGGCCATATTTCCACCAGAATCGGCCGGCGGAACCTCTTCATCATCTGGGGCACAGTGGCGCTGATCGCCGGGCCGGGCATCTGGTGGGCGGCCTCCGAATCCACCACTCTGGCTCAAGCAGCACTGTGCGCCTCGCTGCTGCAGGTGGCAACTGTGGCGGCCTACGGTCCCATCTCCGCCTACCTTTCCGAGAGATTCCCTACCGAGGTGCGCTCCACCGGGTACGGGATCGTCTACAGCTGGTCACTCATCATCCCCTCGCTTTACCCCTTCTATCTGCCCACGTTGCAGGAATGGTTCGGGCCCTACGCGGCGATCATGGGATTAATCGTTGTGGGCGCCGGCCTCGTGATTCTCGGGGCGGCACTGGGCCCCGCCCTCAGCAGGCGTGATATCTCCCGCGATCTCGATGAGGTTGCCTCAGTTGTCGACGGGGTGCCATTAGATGGCGGCGCACCAACTGGCGAAGGCAACGATCGATGAACGGCACGGGCGCGGCACTGCCAGGCACGGACCTGGCACGGGACACAGATTTCGCTGCGGCGGCACCCGCAATTGCGGCAGTGCGGCGGGGCCAACCCCTCGTGCACTGCATCACGGCAACGGTATCCATGAATTTCGTTGCCAACGGGTTACTTGCCGCCGGTGCCCGCCCCATGATGACCGAGACCGTCCAGGAAGCACCGGTCATCACGGGGATTGCGGATTGTTTGCTAGTCAATGTGGGCACCCTGTCCACTGACGCCATGGAGGGCATTCGTCCGACGGTTCGCCAGCGGATATCGGACGGCCAACCGTGGGTTTTGGATCCCACCGCAATAGGCAGAGCGCCGGTGCGCACGCCTCTGGCGCGAGACCTGCTGGATTCCCATCCCGCCGTTGTCCGGGGAAATGCCTCGGAAATTCTTGCTCTCACGGGAGGGAAAGGAGGGCGTGGCGCCGATTCTGCGGAAGGCTCCGGCGCCGCGCTCGCGGCCGCCCGGCAGGTATCCGCACGCACTGGAGGCGCCGTGGCGGTATCGGGCAGCACCGATCTGATCGTCGGGCCGAATAACACCACCCGCACAATCACACGGGGCCATCCACTCCTCACGCGGGTCACGGGCACCGGATGCCTCCTAGGCGCCATGACCGCTGCCTGCATGGCCGCGTGCGACGACCTGTTCGAAGCCGCATCGGCCGCCACACTCTGGATGAATATCGCGGGAGAACTCGCGGCCTCCAGAGCCCCGCGGCCCGGATCGTTTCGGATTGCACTGCTCGATGCTCTAGACGAAGTAGGCGAGGTAGCCGATCACATGGAACGCAACGCACAACATGAGGAGAAATCATGAGGACAACAGGGCCGCTCGATGTGCGGTGTTACCTAGTCACATCAGGAACCGATTCACGCACCGTCGGCGTTGCGGCAGAGGCCGCCGCGGGTGGTGCAGGGATCATTCAAGTCCGCGCCAAGGATCTGAGCACCTCCGCGTTGCTCCAGTTTTCCGGCGCCGTGGCCGATGCCGTCCAACGCGCGAACCCGCACACCGCCGTGGTGATCGATGATCGGACAGACGTTGCCTTCGCCGCGGTACGCGCCGGCCATGCAGTGGCCGGGGTGCACCTCGGCCAAGATGATCTGCCAGTACCTGACGCCAGAGCAATGCTCGGACCGGACGCGATCATCGGCCTGACCACCGGCACCCTTCAAACAGTTCAGGCGGCCGATGCGACTCTGGTTGATTACCTTGGCGCCGGCCCATTCAGACCCACACCAACGAAAGATCCCGGCCGCCCGCCACTCGGCCTAGCCAGCTACCCGGAATTCGTAGCTGCCACAACGATTCCTGTGGTGGCCATTGGCGATGTCACGCCAGCGGACGTTGCCGATCTTGCCGCCACCGGCGTTGCCGGGGTGGCGTTCGTCCGGGCCATCATGGCGTCGGATCATCCACGCGCCACGGTGAGCCAGATTCTTGGATCGTTCGCGGCTGCCCAGACTGCCCTAGCTGCCCAGACTGCCCAACCGGAGCTTTAATCGCCGTCCGCTCACGGCACCAATCAGCTAAATGTGGCACCCTAGAAGAATGCCCGCCACCGATACCTCGCAACCAGCCCAGCAGCCCCAGCAGCCCGAGCAACATCCCGCGCGACCCCAGCGTGTCCTCCCCAAGCCCCCGCTCAACCTAGCGCTGGACCGTATCGAGGATGCCTACGGCTACACCCCGCCGGAGGACGCGGTGTATGAGGAGTTCGTGGCATGGGCCGAATCGACGAACCGTCCCCTCTACCCCCATCAGGAAGAGGCACTACTCGGGGCGCTGGAGGGCGATCACCTGATCGTTTCCACACCAACGGGATCGGGCAAATCAATGGTGGCGCTTGCCGCCATCTTTGCAGGTCTCGCTCAGGGCAAGACGGCCTATTACACCGCCCCGCTCAAAGCGCTGGTCTCCGAAAAGTTCTTTGAACTGATCGCGGTGTTCGGCGCGGAGAATGTTGGGATGATTACGGGCGATTCTTCGATCAACGGTGGAGCTCCCATCATCTGCGCTACAGCGGAGATCGTGGCGAACATTTCCCTGCGCGAGGGCGATGCGGGCCAAATCGGCGTGCTCATTCAGGACGAGTTCCACTTCTATAGCGATCCTCAGCGCGGCTGGGCGTGGCAGGTCCCGCTCTTGGAGCTGACCTCCACCCAGCAGGTACTCCTATCGGCAACCCTTGGCGATACCACGTTCCTCGAAAAGGACCTAGAGCGCCGCACTGGCCGCTCCGTCTGCCTCGTCACCAACGCCGAACGCCCCGTCCCCTTGAACTTTGCCTACTCCACCACGCCACTTCCGGAGTTGGTCAAGGAGCTCACCTCCACACACCGCTCCCCTGTGTACATCGTTCACTTCTCCCAGCGCGAAGCCGTCACTCAGGCTCAGGCGCTCCAGCCGATCGCGCTAACCACCAAGGAACAAAAGGCCGCCATCGCCGCCGCCATCGGCACCTTCAAGTTCGGCCCGGGATTCGGAAAGATTCTCTCCAAGTTGCTGCGCGCAGGAATCGGCGTGCATCACGCGGGCCTCCTGCCCCGTTACCGCCGCCTCGTCGAGCGCCTGACGCAGGGCGGCCACCTTCAGGTGATCTGCGGGACGGACACATTGGGCGTTGGAATCAACGTCCCGATCCGCACCGTCCTTCTCACATCGCTCTCTAAGTACGACGGCACCAAGTCCCGCCACCTCAGCGCCCGCGAGTTCCACCAGATCTCGGGGCGCGCCGGTCGCGCCGGTTTCGACACCACGGGAGACGTGATCGTCCAGGCTCCCGAATACGAGATCGAGAACGCCCGCCTCATTGCCAAAGCGGGCGACGATCCCAAGAAGCTCAAGCGCGTCCAGCGCAAGAAGCCACCGGAGGGCGTGGTGCTGTGGTCCGAGAAGACCTTCAACTACCTCATCAACGCCACACCCGAGACCCTCACATCCAACATGCATGTGAACCACGCGTTGATTCTCAATATTCTGCAGCGCCCGGGGGATGCCGTTGCCGCAGCCGTCAAGTTGTTGACTGACAATCATGAGCCGCCGTCGTCGTCAAATCCCCTCATCCGCCGTGCCCTCGAAATCTACTCATCCCTCCACCGTGCCGGAGTGCTGGTGCACCACGATCTGGAGTGGCAAGCGGACCATCCCGGCGAATCGGCCGTGGAGTTCGCCCACGAAGTTCCCGATGATTTCGCGCTCAACTCCCCGCTTTCCCCGTTCGCGCTGGCTGCGCTGGAGCTGTTGGACGCAGATTCGGTGGATTATGCCCTCGACGTGGTGAGCGTGGTGGAGGCAGTTCAGGAAGATCCGCGCCCGCTCCTGTATGCGCAGCAACGCCACGCGCGAGGCGAGGCGATCGGGCGGATGAAGGCCGCCGGGATGAGCTACGAGCAGCGGATGGCGGAGACGGACGAGATCACGTGGCCTCAGCCGCTGGCCGAGGAGCTGGGCGCCGCGCTGGACACGTACCGGCAAACCAACCCGTGGGTTGATGAGTACGAGCTTTCGCCGAAATCCGTGGTGCGCGAGATGGTGGAGAACGCGCTCACGTTTTCCGAGCTGATTTCGCGCTACGATCTGGCGCGCTCCGAGGGCATCGTGCTGCGCTACCTCACCGATACGTACAAGGCGCTGCGCCAAATGGTGCCGCTCGAGTTTCGCAACGAGGAACTGGATCAGATCACCGAGTGGCTGGGCGCGCTCGTGCGCTCCGTCGATTCCTCGCTTCTGGACGAATGGGAGGCGCTGCGCGACGGCACCGTCACCCCAGAAGAGGCCGCGAGTCTAGGGGGCGATCCCGAGGGCGGCGAGGCCGAACTGGCCTTCGGCGCGGACGCCAGCGGGCACGTGGCGTTTACGCGAAACCGTCACGCCCTACGCACCGCCGTGCGCAACGCGATGTTCCGCCGCGTGGAGGCCATCGAGCGCGAGGATTACGATCTGCTCGACGATCTGGCCGGGGCGGCGCCGTGGGATGGTGGCCCCGTGTGGGACGGCGATGCGTGGGCGGACGCCACCGATCCATATTTCGACCAGTTCGAGTCCATCGGGATTGGGCAGGCCGCGCGCGGCGCCGATTTCTTCGAGATGAACGAGCGCCCGGATTCCGGAGATTTGCAGCTCGCGGGCATTCCCGGGCCGGTTGCCGAACGGTTCGTGGGTGGGCATGAGGCCGGGAGGCTCTGGTTGGTTCGTCAGATTTTCGACGACGACGATTCCACCCGCTCCTGGGGCTTTTCCGCCATCGTGGATCTCGATGCATCGGACGCCGCGGATGCGCTCGCGCTGTCAGTGGTGAGCGTGGGCGAGCGGTAGTTATCCACAGGTTGTGGGAACCGGCTGCGGCGGCGGGCTAGCCGTGTTACCTTCCAATGCATGGGACTCAGGAAGCCCAATGGTGGGCAGGGACTACACATGGCACCGCTGCGCTTCATCGCGGCCGTGATCGCGCTGGCCGTGCTGGGCGTGGCGGGTTGCTCCGGCGATACGGGCGAGGCTGATCCAACGGGTGGAGCCACGACGGGTGCGGCGGCGCCCTCAACTTCGCCCGCGCCCACGAAGCCCACCGGCATCGAGCCACCCGAAAAGCCTGCGGCCATGGCGAATGCCGACGAAGAGGGCGCCATCGCCGCCGCCGAATACTTCCTGCGGATGACAACCTATGCCGCCGCCACCGGCGACACAGCCCAGCTTGAGGCGATGTCCGGGCCCGACTGTGAGTTTTGCGGAAGCTATCTGGAGTCTATGGACAACCTCTACGGAGAGGGGAAAGGTGAAACATGGGCAACTGTCCCCGATCTGGACATCAGTTTTGCCCACGCAAAGCCAACTCAAGAAGCTAATCAATATCAGGTGAATATGCGTACCCACAAAGGGACTTTTGATTACTTCGACGAAGAAGATGGTCTTCAGCAGGGTCCCGAAGAAGCACTTGTGATGGTTGTTGTTGTCACTCATAACTCGTCCAACGAATGGACTGTCGAAGAAGCACAGGATTTCCCATCTGACACCGAGATCCCGGGTGAGAAGCCATGATCTCACCAAAGCTCACATTGCTAATTGCTATCGGCCTATCTGGAGTTCTGGTCAGCCCTGTCGCGCAATCTGCGTCTTACGACGATAGAACCTGGGATGGCAATGGCACCGGCAATATCATCTCCGTCGAGGGAACATGGCAAGCCCCAGCCTCACCCGGGGCACCGGCAAGCAACCCACAACCTCGCTACGAGCAGCCAGCCGGCCCAGCCAACTCTGGCGGAGTTATCCAACCTGCCGGTCCGGTATGCGATTACGAGAGTACTGCGGCTCAGATTAGCTGCGCTCAGGCCCTGAGGCTCCGCGATATCCTAAACTTTGGTAACGCTGCCAGCCCGGCATCTGCGCCGGCGTCGGCTGGTAACCCTTTGCCAGCGATCGAACCGGCCTCGCTGATCACTGCCTCGGATATACAGACAATTGTTGCCAACGAGGGATCAATCACCGTCAGCCCCAACCGTGGCTGGGTATACATCAACAAGCCGGTCTACTTTGAAACGGATGCCGTCGCGTACACGGAAACTCTGACGATTCTGGACCAAACCGTCACTGTACATCTGACTCCCGAAAGCTACCTGTGGGATCCGGGTGACGGCTCAGCCACCTTCACCTCCACTGATCCGGGCGGTCCGTGGCCAGATGGCAAGGTCACGCATACCTACCTCGCTGGGGCCTCACAGATCAGCATTAACCTCACGGTCACGTGGACGGCCTCATTCACAGTGGGCGGCACCAGCTACCCAGTCGATGGGACGGCCACATCCACCACGCAGTCGGATTCCTTCGAGGTCCGCGAGGCAGAGGCAGTCCTCACCAAATAGATTCACCGCTTCTCATCTCATCTCATAAGACTTTTCATCACCAAACGACCCCGCGCATTGTTTGGCCGTGACTCCCCGTCCTCCGTCCGGGCGACCCTCCTTTCCCTACAAACGTGCGCATTACGAACGTGCGCATCGTGACACGGTCACGCTCTCCTCTTGACCTGTAGTGACGGTAGAATCACTGGCGGTCTTAGTCCCGTTGTCGAGGAGTGAATCGTGAATCTGGAGAGTGTGCCGTCGCTTGAGGAAATTTCCGGGCGCTACGCGCATCTTCAAGATACGGTTTCAGAGGCCGTCAGCAACGCGGGTAGAAACCCACAAGACGTGTCCATCGAGCTAGCTGCGAAGTATCAGGCTCCTGAACGTATCCTCGCCGCATTGAACGCTGGCAGCACGCTCCTCGGGCATAACATTATTCAGCAGCTAGAAGAGGCCGAGCAATCTCTGGCCGCTTCCGGCGCACCCGCGCACCGCACACACGTGATCGGCCATGTTCAGAAGAACAAGGCTGGCAGGGCGCTTGCCTATGCGCAGTGCATTGAAACCGTGGATTCATCCAAGCTGGCCCGTCGCCTTGACCGCCTTCAGGGCGAACGTGTTGCGAGTGGCCAAGCGGACGGCCCATTCGATGTCATGATTCAGGTCAACTCTTCGGGTGCCGAGAGCCAATATGGCCGCTCGCCCGAATCCGTGCTGGACTTTGCTGGCAAGATTCAAGGACTCGAAAACCTGCGTCTCACCGGCCTTATGACAATCGGCGCACATACCAGCGAAACCTCGGCCATCGCTCGTTCATTTGAGATTGTCCGCGAGCTTCGCGATGAGATTCGGGAAGCCGGTATTGCGAGCGCTACCGAGCTCTCCATGGGAATGACGCACGATATGGAGATCGCCATAGCCGAAGGCTCAACCATCATTCGTGTGGGCACAGCCGTATTCGGCCCCCGCCAGATCTGACCAGACTCAGCGCTGCACACCACCACAGGTAGCAAAACCATTGAATCTCAGCGCACTAGCTAAGGTAGCCACGAGTTTGTCTGTGTAGATATACACCGCTTAATCGTCAATTTCTTGGCGGGATTCCTGCCGGCACTTCTTTAGATGCCGTCCTAGACCATATATGCCGGCGGTAGTGAGTGACCATGTAATGAAGGCCAGCCAGAATGGCGAAAAGCGGTATTCCCTAGCTCGGGTGGTCAGCGGCTCACGGAAGAGCTCAAGAAATCCTTGACCATCTAAAAGCAAGGCAACTGGCATGGAACTCCACACCAGAAGTCCTGCCACTAGCAACAACCACATCCTCAACGACTGTTCGGGCCGCGATGTTTCACGCTTTCGAATTGTGGCTATCACGCCGGGCAGAAATCCGATCTCGATAATCGAATACCCTGCGAAAAACAGAACTGGCAGTATGTTCCCTGGAGTTGGATGGATAACCCCGGTCAAGCGCAAAGTCAGGAGCACCACGAAAATTACGGGTGGCAGGCAGAACAAGAGGACAACGGCAACCCAAAGATGAACGCGTGGCCGATTCGCAACCCTCTTATTGTTCTTAGCCATGTCAGTGTCCCTCGCTGCTAGCGCCTAATATCAACACTCATTTTGATCCGGTATTCAACCTCATCCCGCATTCATCGTTAGCTCGCCGGGCGAATATCGGTTTCCGAGAAGTCATCTCCTTCGACGAGTAACGGCTCGTTGCTGACCGGGACCAAAGCATAGGAGAACACTCCCCCGTAGTTCAGTTGGGACTAGTCTCAGCCAATAATCATGCGGGAAGCCCCGCCCCGTCGTATATCGTTTCCGTGTTCAGAGGGCCACCGGTGTTAGAAATTCGCTCAGACATCTCGCTGATCAACTCGTCTACCCGTTGCTGTTGCGTGGTGGGGTCGCCCAAAGAACGAAGATATTGTTCAAGGGCACGTTCAATTATTTTAGTTTGCGTTTGACCAGTCCGGCGAGCGGCTTCGCTTACCAACGCCTGCACATGCGCGCTTCTAATGCTCAGATTCATGGCTGACACCTTTCGGTTAATTTGTGCACGATCCTACCTCCCATCTCCCACATGATCGATGGTGGAGAGTAGACCGCACCTACCCACACGCGTAAATCACCCCCAGCGCACTCGCCTCCCCCGCACCGCATGATCTCCATGTGCTCAAAACCCGCCACGGACTTCCTAGGCCATAATCTGGCTAGCAAATATTATGAGCTAAGACCTTATCCCATAAAAATTACTTCCAATATTATGAGCTAATGCCCTATTCTATAAAAATGGACGATAAACCTACGGCAGTCGGGCTTTGGCCAGCAGTCGAGTGGGAGACTAATACGTGGACCTCAGACTCAATATGGGGTAGCCGGACTACTCGGCAACCAAACAACGCAGAATATCGCTCAGCGGTTCCTGCAACAATCGCGGATTTGAGTCCGGGCACTTCGCCAGAGGTGATCGGATTGGCTGAACACGCCTCCCGCGAGCTCACCGCTTTCGATGCCGAGCAAGGCACACGGATGTCCCATTTCGCCCCGGTTCTCCTTAGATCTGAGGCAGCAGCATCCTCTCAGATCGAAAACCTCACTGCTTCCGCTCGCTCCATCTTCAGTGCGGATGTTGGGATTAAGACTGGCGAAAACGCCAAAATGATTGCTTCCAATACTCAGGCGATGTCAGCGGCTCTTTCCCTTGCTGAAAGTATCTCTACTCATTCAATTCTTGCCATGCATGAGGTGCTCATGGCAAACCAACCACAGCACACCCCGGGTGCGTTCAGAACCGAACCCGTGTGGATTGGAACTTCCGGTACTTCTCCGATCCACGCCGAGTACGTTGCGCCCAAATACGAGCGGATTCCCCAGCTCATCGATGACCTCGTGGTATTCGCCAACCGCTTAGATGTTTCTGCTTTGATCTCAGTCGCTGTCACCCACGCCCAGTTCGAGACTATCCACCCGTTCACCGATGGAAACGGACGAACAGGGCGAGCCCTCGTATCGTCAATGCTTCGCCATCGCGGCATTCTTCGTAACGTAGCCGTACCTGTATCAGCGGGCCTATTAGCGGATGTGAATGGCTACCACCAAGCACTAACCGCATACCGCGCAGGCGAGGTATCACCTATCGTCGAAGCATTCTCCACAGCAGCGCTCCGCGCTGTTCACAACTCTAGGCTGTTGCTTCACGATATCGATCAGATCAGAGTGTCTTGGGAAGAAAGACTCCACGCGAGGCGTGACTCAAACGCGTGGAAGCTTCTTGACGTGTTAACTCAAACGCCGATCCTCAATTCACGAATGGCTGCCGAACGCTTGGGCGTCGCACAATCGAACGTCTATGCCCCGCTTCGCACGCTCACCGATGCCGGGATCCTTCAATCTAAGCACGAGCATCGAATGGGACCATTCTGGCGTAGCGAAGAGGTCCTCAACGCGATCGACACCTTTGCTGAAAGGTCCGGAAGACGCGAGCTACCGGAGCTTTGAAGCTCCCTCCGCCAGTATTCATGCGATAGACCAACAACACGGCTCAATACTCCGAGTCAGCCTCCCCAGCCCCTTTTTCGGGATCCCCGGCCTCCCATTTCGGCAGTAGACAAGTTAATGCGCTTCATGACATGTTGCAACATGTCATGAAGCGCATTAAGGGGTCAACCCAGCGAATCACCCAACAAGAGGCTACTAATACAGCCCCATTAAGGGGCCAAATCAGCGAATACAGCTAAACCATCAGCTTTCCAGCTCCTGAATCACCAGCTCGGCAACCTGAATCGCGTTGAGTGCAGCACCCTTACAGAGATTATCCCCCACAACGAACATTGCGAACCCGCGGCGCCATCAAACCGCAGCGGACGCGATTCCTAGCCACGTGTGCCGATTGCGCCACCAGCACCACCCCAGCTTCGGAGCGCCCTTGCGCTCCTTCCCGTCACGCCCCGTACCCGAAGCGTTCCAAATCGCTGGTGTACGGGCGTCATACGTTGCTTCGCCCGCAAGATTCTTCCGCTTGGCCTTGCGAGAGCCGATAGTCATGAAGCAGTTGTTTGCCTCAACGATCTCGGGATGAGAAATGGCCCAGCTCAGCCCCTCCTGCAATGTGAGCGGGCGCCGCCGCGCAGCCGTCAACTGAATCTGCACTTCTTCGGGTGATTCGTTCTGATACTCATCTCCCCGCTGAACGTCATGAACTAGATACAGCGGCGTATCCGGCAAGTCGATTTCCACTGGGACAAATTCATCAACATCAATCATGTCCTCGACGATGAAACCCGCCTTACCGGCGCGCACCATGAGCGGCGCAAGGTCCGATGATAGGAACCAACCCGGATGTAATCCCACCAAGGCACCGTCGCCTGACCCACTACTTTCGGTCAGTCGATTAGCCGCCTCACGTACAACGCGCGAATCTCCCTGAGCCCGCTCCAACACTCCACGCTGCTCCAACCGTGTGATCTGCTGCTCTACTGACTTAACAACGCGCATTTGTACCTCCGTACGAGTTAATCATTGCGCAGCGCTAACGCCCGTCTAAACGCATCTATTCCACCGTCAAGCCACACTTTCCGCATCGGAGATCGCCCGGACAAATCACCGCCAACCCAAGCCCGGCGCCACATCCTTCACAATCGATTCGATCACGTGGGCGTTATACTCCACGCCTAGCTGGCTTGGCACGGTCAATAGCAACGTGTCGGCGGCCTGAATCGCTTCGTCCCCGCTCAGCTGCTCGATCAGGGCATCGGGCTCATCGGCGTAGGTGCGCCCGAAAACCGAACGAGTCTCATCAATGTACCCGGTGTAATCGTTGCGCTCACCGGACCCGAGGAATAGCTGCCTATCCAGATCGTTCGTGATCGCGAAGATGGATCGCGAAACGGACACGCGCGGTTCAAACCCGTGATTATGCTTGGCCCATTCGCCGCGGAATTCCTCGATCTGCTTGCGCTGCTGGATGTGCAACGGCTCGCCAGATTCGTCATCCTTGAGCGTGGAGGACATGAGGTTCATGCCGTTCTTGGCTGCCCACCGCGCCGTCGCGTTTGACCCCGCACCCCACCAGATGCGCTGACGCAGCCCCGCCGATTGTGGCTGGACCGCGAGCAGTCCCGGAGGATTCGGGAACATCGGATTAGGGTTTGGCTCGGCGAAACGATTTCCGTCCATGGCAACAAGGGCCTCCAGAGTTTGCCGTCGCGCCATGTCGGCATCGCTTTCGCCCGCGCGCGGCTCAAAGCCGAAGTGCCGCCAGCCGTCGATCACCTGCTCCGGTGACCCGCGGGACACCCCCAACTGCAGCCGGCCGCCAGAGATGAGATCCGCCGCCCCGGCATCCTCGGCGAAAGCCAGCGGATTGGAGTAGCGCATATCGATCACGCCAGTACCAATTTCGATCGTGGACGTTTTCGCGCCTACCGCGGCCAGCAGCGGGAACGGCGATCCGAGTTGACGCGCGTAGTGGTGCACACGGAAATAGGCTCCGTCCGCACCCACGCCTTCGGCAGCCTGAGCGAGTTCGATACTCTGCAGCAACGTATCGGAGGCACTTTTTACCGACGACGACGGATGGTCCACCCAATGCCCAAACGACAGAAAACCTATCTTCTTAGTCATACAACATTCAACCATCCTCGCCTGAGCTATATTCCTGTATTCGCGAATGATTCCATTTGCCACATGCGCTAGTCAATGCGATGCAACCAAGCACGCGCCGCGAACTTGGAGCTCGCCATCCTCTTGGCCTCGGCCAGTTCGTCTGGGCGGTACGTGCCGCGACGAATGCGCCGGCAAGCCGCCTCTGTGTCACTTGCCTGCGCGCCACCCTCAAGCGAGCGCACCATCGCCTCGATAACGTCCCCGCGCGATGCGTCGCAATACTGGCTGATTCCCACGACCTTCTTCTGAGCGCTCTTCGTTCCGCGGGTACGAAGATCCTCGCGAAACAGCCGCGTGACAGCCAAAAGGTCTTTCCCATTGATGTCCCAGGACATCGTGGCGTGGTGGATCGTGACGCCGCTGGCCATCCTGCGTTGGGCCGCTCCGCCAATTTTCCCATCGTCCGTCGCAATATCGTTGATCGGCCGGTAGAACGCTGGCACACCGAGCCCTTGTAATGCTTTCAGCACCCACGAATCGCACAGCGCATAGGAATCGCGCAGGCTGAGTCCAGCAAGCGCCTGCGTTGGCAGAATAACCGAATAGGTAATGGCATTCTGCGGATCCATAAACATGGTGCCACCGCCGGAGCTTCGCCGCAGAACCCGCACGCCTCTGTTACTGGCGGCCTCCAGATCGATCTCATTCGATAGCGATTGCGAGCTACCAATCACCGCGCACGTTTCCGCCCAGTTCCAGATCCTCACAGCGGCTGGGCGCTGCCCGCCCGCAACCGAGGCAGCAACGCCGTGATCTAGGCCCAAATTGAAGGCAACGGAGAGCGGCTTGGACGTCAGGAGGTCAAACCGCTCCGGCAATGTGGCTGCGTAGTTCACGCACCCCATTCTTCCACGCCGGGGCGAAACGCCCGGGGGTTATGCACAGGGCCGCGCCAGTTCTCGAACCGCTAGCCCTCGGGCCGGTCTCCACCGATCCACGGGGTGACGCCTGCGCGCATGAGGCCGTACTCGTATCCTTCGGTCAGGGCTTCCCAAGAAGCCTCGATAACATCGTCACCCACACCCACCGTGCGCCAGACGTACTGCCCGTCCGACAGTTCGATCATGACCCGGGTGGTGGCTTCGGTGCCCCGATGCGTGTCAAGGATTCGGACCTTGAAATCGATCAGCTCGATGCCTGCGAGCTCGCTGTACACGTTGTTGAGAGCGGTGCGCAACGCCTGATCCAGAGCGTCAACGGGACCAACACCCTCGCCCACGCGCATGTAGCGGCGCCCGCCTGCGTAGATCTTGACGGTCGCCTCAGAGAAGGTGGAGCCGCTGTGCAGGCCATCGAAGCCGGATTCGGTCTCACCAGAACTATCCGCAGAACTAGCGCTCCCGGAATGTCCATCACCGTTAACTGTCGAGATGTTCGCCCGCCACGCCTCGATGATGAAGTATTGCTTGCGGTCCCCCATGACATCGCGCACGATCAATTCGAAGGAGGCATCCGCGGCATCGTACGTGTAACCGGCGGCCTCGGCGGCCTTGACCCGGCCCGTGATCTCGCCCAGCGCCTCTGGGTTATCGGACAGATCGATCCCGAACTCACGCGTCTTCAGTTCGATGGACGCACGCCCGGCCATATCGGATACCAGCATCCGCATATCGTTGCCTACTGCCAACGGATCGATGTGCTGATACAGATCCGGGTTCACGCGAATGGCGGAGGCATGCAGCCCAGCCTTGTGTGCAAACGCGGAAACGCCCACATACGGCTGGCGTGCATAGGGAGAGATATTGGTGATCTCGGAAGCCGCATGGGACACGGAGGACAGCCGCGCCAGCTGCTCGGCGCTCACTGTCTCGTACTCCGTCTTGAGCGCCAAATTCGCCAGAATTGTCAGCAGGTTCGCGTTCCCTGTGCGCTCGCCGTATCCATTAATGGTGCCTTGGACTTGGCGGCACCCGGCCTCAATAGCGGCGATGGAGTTGGCAACGGCGCATCCGCCGTCGTCGTGCGCATGAATCCCCAACTTCGCGCCCTCGAAACCCGCGCGCACCAAGCGTTCCTGCAACTCGGTGACCACGCGCGTGACGTCGGAGGGAAGCGATCCCCCATTCGTATCGCACAGGATCACGCACGTGGCCCCGGCGGAAAAGCACTCGGCCACAACGGAGCTGGTGTAGTCCGGATCGAAGCGGAAGCCGTCGAAAAAGTGCTCCACGTCCACCATAACTTCGCGGCCCTGACTACGCAGGTATTCCACGGAATCGCGCACCATAGCGAGGTTTTCCTCGCCGGTTGTGCGCAACGCCTGTTCTACGTGGCGGATATCGGACTTGGCCACCAGAGTGAGCACGGGCGCCCCAGAATCAAGCAACCCCTGAATCTGCCCATCGTCCGCGGCTTTCACTCCGGCCTTGCGCGTTGCTCCGAAGGCCGCCAGCGTTGCCCGCTCCAGCGGCGCACTCCCGGCCTGCCCGAAGAACTCTGTGTCCCGCGGAATCGCGCCGGGCCACCCGCCCTCGATGTAGTCAGCGCCGATCGATTCGATGAGCGGCATCAGCGCAAACTTGTCCGCAACCGAAAGGTTGATGCCTTCCTGCTGGGCCCCGTCGCGCAGGGTCACGTCATATACATCGATCTTCATTGACTTCTCCGATTTGCGGCGGCGCGGCCGCGTCTTGCTGATACTCCGCACAACCTACACGATGCGGGGTGGTTTTGGGGCGATGTGGCCGGTGACTGGAGAGCTCATCTAGGCCAACCGGTACAACCAATCGAAGGTATCGGGAAGCTGACCCAGCTGAATGGCGGTCAGGTGATCGTACAGAGCCTTCGTCACGTCGCTCCCGGGGATCTCCACGCGGAAGCCCGCGCCAGTCAAGGACCCGATCGAGGTCACCACGGCGGCCGTCCCGCACGCAAACATCTCCGCGACGTCCCCGGACTTGATGCCGTCCAGCAGCCACTGGAGGGGAATCGTCTCCTCAGAAACCGTCTTTCCCTGCGAGCGCAGCAGTTGCAAGATCGAGGAACGCGTGCATCCCGGCAGAATGTTGCCGGTAAGCTTCGGGGTTTTCAGCGTGCCGTCGGCCATCACCACGAACACGTTCATGCCACCCAGCTCGTCCAGATTGGTATCCGTTGCGGCGTCGAGGAACAGCACCTCATCGTAGCCCTCTTCGTGGGCCTTGACCTTGGGCAGGAGCGAGGAAGCGTAGTTGCCGCCCGTCTTCGCATCACCCATACCGCCGGGACCCGCCCGGTGGTAGGTGGGCTCAACCCACACGTTGATGGGCTGGAACCCATGCTCAAAGTAGGGGCCGGAAGGCGAGCCGATCACCATGTATTCGTAGCGATGAGCGGCACGCACGCCAAGGAACGGCTCAGAGGCGAACGTGAAGGGCCGCAGGTAGAAGGAGGATCCCGCCACGTCTGGAACCCACTCGCTATCAGCGCGCACCAATCCCACGATGGACGCCATGAAATCCTCGTGGCTCAGATCCGGAATTGCGAGCCGGCGGCCCGAATGGTTCAGGCGCGCGGCGTTGTAGGTGGGGCGGAACGTCCAGATGGAGCCGTCCTCGTGGCGGTAGGCCTTGAGCCCCTCGAAGATTTCCTGCCCGTAGTGCAACACCGCGGAGGCGGGGTCCATCGGGAAGGAGCCATAGGGCTCGATCACCTTGTGATGCCAGCCCTCATCTACGGTCCATGTGGCGTGGGCCTGATAATCCGAGTAATCCTTGCCGAACAGCATTTTGGCGATTTTCGCCTCGCGCTCCTCGGTTGATGCCGGGGCAGGATGGACTAGGCGCTCGAACCCGCCCTCCAGCTCGTCGGCTCCGGGTACCGGTTCAGCCGCAGCGTTCTCGAGTGCGGTTGGTTGATATGTCATGAGCGTCCCTTTCTCGCACGTTCAAGCTTACTAGCGCTTTCGTTGAAACTATTCCTACTTAAGACTCTCCGCGATGGCGTCCCCAACCTGACTGGTGGAACGCACCAGCGGTGCCCCGGCCCCAGCGGCAGCGGCACGCGCCGCCATATCATCGTCAATTGCGGCCTCGATTCGCCGTGCCTGCTCGTCCAGCCCCAGATGCTCCAGCAGCAGCGCCACGGAGGCGATGGTGGCGATAGGATCGGCCAGCTGCTTGCCAGCGATATCCGGCGCCGATCCGTGGATCGGTTCGAACATGGAGGGGAAGGCACCGTCCGGGTTAATGTTCCCGGAGGCTGCGAGCCCCACGCCGCCGGTGATGGCGCCGGCCTCATCGGTCAGGATGTCGCCAAACAGATTGTCCGTAACCATCACATCGAAGCGGCCCGGATCAGTCACCAGGAAGATCGTGGCGGCATCCACATGCAGGTAATCCACGGCAACGTCCGGATATTCGGCCGCGAGCGCCTCCACCGTGCGGCGCCACAGGTGCCCCGCGTTGACCAGCACGTTGTGCTTGTGAACGTAGGTGAGCTTCTTGCGCGGGCGAGCATTCGCCTTCTCGAACGCGTAACGCACCACGCGTTCCACGCCATAAGCGGTGTTGACGGACACCTCAGTAGCGATTTCGTGGGGCGTGCCCTCGCGAACCACTCCCCCGTTGCCGCAGTACAGTCCCTCCGTACCTTCGCGCACCACGAGGAAATCGATATCCCCCGGGTTGGCAAGTGGGGTGGGCACTCCCGGGTAATGCTTGTTGGGGCGCAGATTCACATAGTGGTCCAGCGCGAAGCGCAGCTTCAGCAGCAGGCCGCGCTCCAGCACACCGGAGGGAACGCTCGGATCGCCCACGGCGCCGAGCAGGATCGCCTCGTGGGACGTGATCGATTCCAGATCCTCATCGGTGAGAGTTTCGCCCGTGCGGTGCCACCGCGCCGCACCCAGATCATAAGGAGTTGTGGCCACCTGAACGTCCGTCCCATCCAGAACCGCGTCCAGCACTTTCAGGCCTTCGGCAACAACCTCGGGTCCAATTCCATCGCCCGGAATCACTGCTAAATCAATGGTGCGTGTCATGGCATTCAGCCTAGCGCGCGTCTTAAGGAGTGGGATTCTAGTATCAGATTTTGGTCGCCCCGTTGGTGGGGGTCTGAGTTTTTTGACGACGACGGCGAAGCACAAGTCCAATCGCGCGATAACGCGATTGCCTATCTCGCGATTGTTAGGTTATGCCACGAGAGTGAGCGAAAGTCGTCAATGTTGGGTTGCGTAGGCATCTCTCACAGTATTCGCCAACCCTCGCGGCAGTCACTCACTCTCGTCGTCGTCGGAAAAACTACACTGCCCAGAATCCTAGGGCGAACTCGGCAATCACGGCAGCGCAGAGGAAGGAAGCCACAACGGCCACGATCCCCACGGGGATGATCTTCCAGCCGATGGTCTTGAGCATCGGCAGATCCTTGCCCAGCGAGAGGCCCGCCATGGCGAGGATCAGGGTGATGATCGCGGTCAGGTTGGTGGAATCAACGGCGGTCAGGAGTTGTTCTGACCATGGGAACCAGGCCGAGGAGAAGTAGGCCCCGGCGGTCATCACGATGGCGATGCCGGGGATCTTGCCCTTGGTCAGGTGCGCGACCCACTGGCTGCCGATGGTCAGCACCAGCATCACGGCCCAACCGGCCGCGGTGGCGCCCCAGTTGAACGTGGCGCCCGGTTCGCTGTTGCGGAAGTAATCCACGAGGGACACGAGAACGCCCACCACGAAGATGATAGTCACCGTGATCCACGTGGGGATGCGGACGCTCGATGTGAGCAGGCGCGCCACCTTCGCTTCGGCTTCCGGATCATCGGTGAGCTCAGCCTTCTTCGCCATCTGTTCCTTGGTCAGGGCCAAGTCCTTGTTGCCGCTCAGCTTGCGATACAGCCAATCGGCCATGGGCAGGGCCACCCAAATGCCCACGTACAGCCCCAGCACGGTGGTGATGAGGTTGGAGGTGGCGGCCATGGCCAGAACTTGATCCGCCATCTCCGGGTGTCCGTTGGTAATCACGGCGGCCGCCGCGGCCATCATGGAACCGGAACCCACGCCTGAACCCATCGCGAGCGCCAGCGGGTCCAGCAAACCGAAGCCCATCGTGATGGACACAACCAGGGAGATGATGACGGCGCCAAACACGGTGCCGAACACGTACATGGAAAGCACGCCTTGATACTGGGGACTCTTCGAACCATAACGCTCAGAGACCATGGCGAAGGCCGGCTCGCGATCAATAGAGAACGTGGCGCCGATTGTTGCCGGCCCCATCTTCAGCGCCACCGCGAGTGGGAGCGCGAGAATGAGCGTTCCGAACAGGTGGCCAACTTCTTGGAGAAGCAGGGCCGGGCCTGCATCCAGCAGCGTGGGGATGTTCGGACCAATGTTGAAGGACAGGCGCGCGCCAAGAATCAGCACGGCCATATTCATGAGGATCCCCGCCGCCTCTTGCCACGGCACGGGCAGGGCCTTCCACGGGTTACCCGAAATGAAGGCACCGCCGAGGATCGCCCAGATCATGGGAAGCAGCGTGAGGGTGACAGTGGTTCCGAGGGGAATGTCCACCTCGCCAATCAGCGTGGCAACACTCGCGAGGGCAAGCAGAATGGCCGAAAGCGCCCACAGCCGCTTGTCTCGGAACGTCATCTCCACATTCCCGAGCGGGGTGTGGGAGGCCGAAGGGCTTGCGACAGCCGGTGTGTGAGACGGTGTATCAGACATGGCGAACTCCAATCTATGAAGCTAGACCTCAAGGGTCACGGTGGTCGCGCCAGGTTGGCGTGCCGCTTTGAGATCCTGATAGTGCTTGCGGATCTCGGGTGTCAGCGCCACGTCCAGAGCCGTTTGAGCCAGTGCGGTGGCGGCGTCCAGAGTGGCTTGATCCGCCGCCGGGGTGATGGCGGCAGAGGTGAACTCGCGGGTGTGTGGCGCCGCGGATTGCCCGAGGAAGGCGATCATCGGATGGATGGCCGGCAGAACTTGGGTCACGTTACCCATGTCCGTTGAGCCGCCGCCCAGCCCCGAACCCGGAGCGATCTCGCGCCCCAGTGCCTTGAGGTTGGCGTCCCACAGATCGGCCAGTTGTTCGTCCGGATCCACCGGAGCATATGCGTTTTCCGTGGATTCCCATTCCCATGTGCAGCCGGCGGCCAGCGCTCCGGCCTCGAAGCACCTGAGAACGCGGGCCTTGGTATCGCGCCACGTATCGATGTCCAAGGCGCGCACCTCCATCTCCACCACGGCCTTCTCCGGAATGATGTTGGTAACGTGGCCGGATTCGGAAATATAGGCGTTCATGTTGACGTCCGGTGCCATGTGCTGGCGCAACAGCGCGATCGCATGCAGGGCGATGCTCGCCGCCGATAGGGCGTTCTTGCCGCTCCACGGGGCTGCCGCGGCGTGGGCTCCCTGCCCGTGGAAGGTGACGCGGAAGCGGTCCACCGCCGTATACAGCTTGACGTGGGCCGAGGTATCGATGCCCGTCATCCCGTGCACCATCATGGAGAAATCGGCATCCTCCCACGCGCCCTCACGCAGCATGGTGACCTTGCCGCCACCGTGTTCTTCAGCCGGGGTGCCCAGCAGCTTGAGGGTGATGCCAGCGGCATCGGCCAGCGGGGCCAGCGCGATGGCGGCCCCAACGCCCACCGTGGCAATCACGTTGTGCCCGCAGCCGTGCCCGATAGCGGGCAGGGCATCGTATTCGGAGCAGAGGGTCACCGTCAGGTCACCGTTGCCCACCACGGCTTCGAATGCCGTTTCGCAGCCGTACCCTCCCGTTGCCACATCGAATCCGTTATCCCGCAGGAAGGTGGCAATGCGCTCCACTGCACGGTGCTCCTCCCACGAGATCTCCGGATCGGCATGGATCTCATGGTTGAGCCCCAAAATCGCATCCTTGCGATTCTGGATTTCTTCCTTCACCTGGTTTTTCGCCTGATCAACGCTCATCCCAGACATGGTTCTTTCCTCGCTTCATTTTCGCGACGTCAGAGCGGACGTTTGCCCACCCATGCGGTGAAGATACTCCCGATCTCATTAATTAAATGTTTCAGTCCCAATACGTGAACGTTTTATGACGACGCCGGAGCCTCACGTACTGGAGCGGGTGAGTACGTGGGGATTCGCCGTCGTCGAAAAAACAGAGAAATCTGGCCGCAAAACCCGACGAGGGTCCCACGTTTATCCGGCTCTTCATAGTTGGGGGTGTAGGTCGGGGTTTTGGGCTTGGGGCGCGTTGGTG
>NZ_JBQCZW010000026.1:0-10259 GCF_052089425.1 Ancrocorticia sp.
GACAGGCCATTCCAATGCCCCGCGACACCCTATTCCAATCTCCTGCACCACAACACCACCGCTACCGCCACCGGGACCCCCGGCATTGCAACGAAAAGCAGTGCCGGGGGTTCTTCGTTTTTCACTCCTCACCTTCATCTCTCTTTAGCATTGCTCTGCCCTTCACCTCCGCATGTTGTAGCAGCCGTGCGTATAGGGGTGGCTTACACCAAATACGGAGTTGTAGCGGGGCTGAGGTTTCGGCGTGCGTGCGAATCCGCGGATTCACTTCCGCATGTTGTAGTAGCCGTGCGTATGGGGGTGGCTTGCACCAAATGCGGAGCTGTGGCGGGGCTGAGGTTTCGGCGTGGGGTAGGAGGCTGGGCTTGGCCGGCCAGTGAGCGTGTATTGGTCTGCTATTCGTTGAGTGAGCACTCAGATAAAGAATGGGAGGCAATACGTGGCTAGACGAGTTGACCCCGAAAGAGTAGCGCGCAAACGCGAACAGATCATCGTTGAGGCTGCGCGGTTATTTGCAGCACAGAGTTATGAGCGCACGAGCGTATCCGACATTGCACGTGGCTTGGGTATCAGCCAAGCTACGATCTTCTATTACTTTGGGACCAAAGATGAACTATTTCGCGCCATCTTCGAGCGGGACTTGCCCGTCGCTCAGGAGCTGATTGCCCGGCACATTCACGCGGAGAAGCCCGTACCTGCAATCCTCGACATTCTCGGCGAGCTGGCCAAAGATGCTAGTGATCCTAGCGCCACTGGGATGGTGGTTGAACTTTTCCGCCGTGTTCATCATGATCCGGAACTCATCACCATCGTTGAACAGACTGCTGACGTCATCACCCAAGGTTTGGCCACGCTTATCAATGGTGGTATTGCTCGAGGGGAGATCGATTCGGGGCTCGACCCAATCGAGACGGCGAGATGGTTGCAAGCCATCGTTGATGGCGCCTACCTGAATGCCCGGTCTGGATACTCACCAGTGCAGGACATACGGCGCACTGCCCGTGGGTATCTGGCACCAGTTGTTGGAGGACGAACAGATGACTGAGGGTGAGACGACGATATCGATCCCGAGGCGCTGGATTGTTGGCTTCTATGTGGCTGGAGGGACAATCGGGTTTCTTTCCGCATTCGTAGTTGGCCCGATCGTCAGTTGGTTGCTATCCCATATCGGCGATGCTCCGAATATGCTGCGAATCGCGGACCTGCTGCCAACCGCATGGGCGATCCCTGTTCTCACGATAGTTGGCGTAGCTGCCGGATTTTGGATCACTCAGGAATGGCGCAATGAGGTTAGCGTTGTCACGGTGTCGCAAGAAGGAATCACCATCGCGGACACGGGGGCGTCACAGTACATCGCGAAGGCTCGGATCGGTGGGATATACACCGATAAGAAGGATCTCGTGATCACTGACCCACGAACTCTCGAGATCTCCCGCAGCACAACAGATTCTCTGCTCCTCGAACAGTTGCAACATGCCTTTGAACACTACGGCTATCCGTGGCAAGGCAGTTCGGATCCTTACGAGTCTAGTTATGTCACCTGGGTTGATGGGGATGGCCGCTTGGCCAGTACAGTGGATGACCTTCTCCGCGCTAGGCAAAGGGCGTTGGCAGACAAACGTTCAGGCGCGGCGGAAGGCGTTCGTGACGAGTTGAGATCCATTGGAATCGTCGTGCGAGACCGCGAGAGCACCCAACAGTATCGGAAGATCCCCCGGGAGTGACGGCAATTCAGAACTCTCGGCTTCCCTTGCACCCATGTCCTCGCGCTAGGGTGGAAGTGGCGTGATTGCCACGCTTTACGGAAGGAGAGCACATGCCATACGTCAGTCACCAGATCCGGTTGGCTTGCAGGCCTACAGGGGCGCCGAAGCCAGAGAACTTTCGGAGCGAAGAACACACTGTGCGCGAACCGGGAGACGGGGAGGTGTTGTTGCGGACAATGTACCTCTCGCTGGACCCTTATATGCGTGGACGAATGTCCGCAGCCAAGTCCTATGCGAAATCTCTGGAAATCGGCGACGTCATCATGGGCGGCACCGTTTCCGAAGTGATCGAATCGCGTTCTGTGGGGTTGGAGCCAGGACAGATCGTACTGGGACAGGGCGGATGGCAGAGCTACAGCACCGAGCGAGCCTCTGAGCTGCGAGTGCTAGATCCCGATCAGGCGCCAGTTACCACGGCGCTCGGAGTTCTCGGGATGCCCGGATTCACCGCCTATTCCGGCTTGCTTGCCATCGGTGATCCACAGCCGGGAGAGACCGTTGCAGTTGCTGCCGCCACGGGGCCCGTTGGGAGTGCCGTTGGGCAGATCGCTAAAATCAAAGGCTGCCGAGCGATTGGAATCGCGGGTGGTCCCAAGAAGGTTGCCTACCTCGATGAACTCGGATTCGATGCGGCGCTCGATCACCGGGACGATGACCTTGCAGGGCGGTTGGCAGAGGCGGCCCCAGACGGTATCGATGTGTACTTCGAAAACGTGGGTGGAGCTGTGTTCGACGCCGTGGTGCCCCGACTCAACCTGTACGCGCGTGTGCCCGTTTGTGGACTCGCCGCAACCTACAATTCCACCGAGGCGGAGTCTGGGCCAGACCGCTTGCCGGAATTGATGGGCTTGGTCCTACGGAAGTCGCTGACGCTGCGCGGCTTCATCCAGAACGAATTTCGCCCCTCCATGTTTGATGACTTCCTGACAGACATGAGCGGATGGGTGCGCTCCGGACAGCTGAAGTATCGCGAGGACATCACCGATGGTCTCGAAAATGCGCCGGAAGTTTTCGCTGGCATGCTCGCGGGCGCGAACTTCGGCAAGACGATCATCAAGGTTGGCGAGAGTTAGTTCCAGCAGCGACGGTTAGTTCCTCCAGCGAGAGATAGCGGGGTACTCGAACTCTCGCTAGGGGATGGCCTCAGTGTCGAACGGTTGAGCGGGCTCGCGGGTGAGGAAGATCCGCACCAACGTTCGCTTCTCCACTCGTAGGAGGGTTCCAATCTTCGTGGCAGACGGCGTGCTACCTGCGGCGGGTCTCCTCACAGCCCGTGGTGGCATATTCCGAAATGGGCAGCACTGCGCTTAGAGCTAATGGCATTGATGCCTCGGGCCACGGGGCGCACGATGGTTAGTGGAAGACGACGTAGGAGGAAGAGAGCCATGGCAAATACATTGAATGGCAAGAATGTTCTTATTCTGTCAACGAATTACGGCACCGAGACATCTGAGCTGATCGAACCCTTGAATTACCTCAAGGATCACGGCGCTCAGGTGACTGTGGCTGCGCAGACGTCTGAGCCGATCGCAACGCTCGCCGGTGACAAGAAGCTGAGCACCGAGGTTGATCCGGATACGACCATCTCCGCGGTTGATGCTTCTGGGTATGACGCCGTTGTGGTTCCGGGAGGGACGCTCAACGCTGATTCGTTGAGGATTGACTCGGATGCTCAAGGCATCGTCCAGTCCTTTGCAGAAGACGGCAAGATTGTTGCGATGATCTGCCACGCTCCGTGGTTGCTGGTGAACTCGGGTTTGGCGAAGGGTAAGACCCTCACGTCGTACCACACGCTTAGCCAAGACATCACCAATGCTGGAGGAAACTGGGTGGATCAGGAAGTGAAGGTGTGCCCAGCAAACGGTTACCGCCTCATCACTTCGCGGAGCCCAGCCGACTTGGATGCATTTAACAGCGCCATTGAGGAGACACTGACTTCGAAGGCCTGAAACTGACCTCGAACGCCTGACCGGTTCGCCGGGCTGGCGATCAGGTAGCGGGGACTCGTTCCATTGCGGAACGGGTCCCTGCATTTCATGATGGGGATGTTCCTACGACGAAATCGGCGAGAGATGTCTGGGCAGGCACTGAAGGAGCTGTCAGACCTTAAGGCTGACGAGAGTTGGCTCTTGCAGCGAGAGTGATTGGGTGCAGCGAGAGTTGGGTTTATTCGGCATCTCTCGCAGTCTTGGCCATCTTGGAAAGTATTGACTCACTCTCAAGGAAGATGAACGCTAAGCCGGTCCCTCACGTGCAGACGGCGTCAATAGCAATCACGACTGTGGCGGCGCGTGTAGCCAAAGATGTGCGTGCCGGCTCCGTAAGAACGACGGGGTATGTGGAGGCAGCTTGTGGAGACCGTGACCTGAGCTTGGCTCGGATCACCGGGCTCATGGTTTCCACAGCCGGTGTTTGTGCGCGATTTATCCACAGGTGGACGAGTTTCGACGGCGGATCGTGTCCTAGCTGTGCGTGAATTTGGCTATGAAGCTCTCTATTCACGATCTAATCAAAACGTCTGAAGTAGGCAGAATATCGCCTGCTGTCATTGAACAGCAGGAATTGATTCGGATTTGCCGTAGCGTCTATGCCCCAATGCGTATGTTCGATCTCCATAGGAAAGAATGGACGATTCGGAGTCAAGCGACACTGGTCAGAGCGGCAGCAGTCGCGGCGGCGCGTGCAGTCGATGCGCAAATCGTCTTTACATCGGAGATTGCGCTCAAGCTGTACGGAATCGATACATGGACGAACACGGCGGATATCGTGTACCGACGCATTGATGGTTCGTCGTACACGTCAACTTACGATCTGCCACCATTACGCATCGGAACTGCGGATGTTCCATCTGTCAAAGTGTTCCAACTGAGAAGTAGGTCGCTCACGGACGAGGTAATGGAAGCGGCAACTCTCAACGTTGTCCCCGCTTGGGTTGCTGCGGTTGACTGTAGCCGTCATTCACATCCTCTCATTGGGATAGCTGCGGTGAGCTCATACCTTAACGCGGCAACTGGGTTCATTCGGGGCAATCCTGATCCGGCACGAACCAAGGCAGATGACCTGAAGAACAGAATGCTGAAACGTCTTGAATCACTTGCAGGCTGCCCGGGAACGAGGCGTGCTCATGCTGTTATTACTGCAAGTGACCCTGGAATCGAGACACCCGGTGAAGCCTGTCTCTTGTGGCTTATCCATTGCCTCTTAACGCATAGTCCTCGTGATCGGGACGATCTTGTCACCCAGTATGCAGTTGAAATCGAAGGGAGGCACTACTATGCCGATTCGGCACTTCCGGGCCGGAGGATCCTGTTCGAGTTTGATGGGACTGGCAAGATCTCGGGAAATGAGAATGCATTTCTGGATCGACAAACCGATTTGCTGACTGATGGCTGGAACGTTGTTCGCGTCAGCATCAAAGAGCTAATGAACCCGCAGGCGCTGATTGAGAGGCTCACGCGACTGCTCCGCCAATTGGGAGTCCCAGCTTCCGTTCCATCAGGGGTGTTGTGGTCCCCATTGACGCCGGAGGTATTGGACGTCAAGCGCCGCCACTGACAGGAAGGTTGAACATGCGATTCTCTTGCCTAGTCATGCTCTCGCGGGGTGCCAGTTGTCGGGTTTTGAGCGGGGAGTCGAATGCTGGGTACTGCGAGAGTGGGTCAGTGCCACGAGAGTGAGTGACTGCAGCGAGAGTTGGGTTTATTCGGCATCTCTCGCAGTCTTGGCCATCTTGGAAAGTATTGACTCACTCTCGCGGGAAATGGGAGCAGGCTGATGACCGAACGGCGACGACAGCTAGGGAGCGAGGGCGTCAGGGAGCGAAGGTGATCAGGAGGACAGGGGACTCAGGAGGACTGGGCGATCAGGCAGACAGGGCGGTCAGGAGCACAGGGCAGTCAGGCATCGAGGAGCGTCACGCAAGCCTGAGCTCCCGCTTCTTGGCACCGGTGAGCGGCTCCGGCGCGCCGTTCTCGGGGCCGCCCGCCACCGGCTCGCGCGAATCAACGAAGGTGGCGCGTGTGATCCAGCCAGAGAACGATCGGTGGTTGGCGCTGAAGGGAACCATGACAACGGCGAGGAACAGCACGATCGTGGAGATCAGCCCAACGATGCCTTTGGCAGTGCTGGAATCGGCCAGGAAATCGGTCAAGACCCACGGCCCCACCACAACAAGAGCCCGAAGAATCCGCATAACAGGATTGGAATCGGTGAGGGTGCGGCCATCCTCGGAGAGCCACTTGGGGGTCAGCCACACAATCTTCTGACCGGCGGAGGCCCCGCGCCCACCCGCGGCGGGCAGCACAAAAACCACGAGTAACGGTATGAGCACCGAAACAGTCGCATGCCAAGAAGGTGGTTGAGCGGAAGCCTCCCCGTCCACCACAAACTGGATGAAACCAAGCGTGACGGTCACTCCGGCGCTCAGCACGAGGAATAGCGCTGCATCGATCATCATGCCGGTCCAGCGCCGCCACACGGTGACTTTGCGCGGCTGCAACCGCTTTTCGGCTGCACGCGCCGCGCTAGGCATCCACCACAGGAAAGCGGGAGCGAGCAGTGCGCCCACGAGTGCCCCGAAGGTGTTGGTCATGACATCGTCTACGTCGGCCACGCGGATCGCGCACGGATACAGGCCCAATAGCCCGGTATATTGCAAGGATTCGATGGCGAGCGAGGTGAGGAAACCCGCCGTCGTCGTCAAAACAACACCCCGCCCAAAATACCTGCGGAGGATCGCGCCGAACGGGACAAAAAGGATGATGTTGAAAACAACTTGAAGAACCACGGTGCTGCGGGCGGCCTGCGTGAGGGTCAACCCGGCAGTCTGGCGGCGGATATCGGACACGAAAGCGAAGGGCGTGGTGTTGGCGGACGCGGCATGTTCGGCGCAGAATGCGGCCGGATTCGTGGGCAGCGGCATGAACGTGTACACCACGAGCGCCGTCCCGTACACGCACACGGCCAGCCAGCCGAGCATGCGCCGCGCGGTGAACTGCCCGTACTTGACGTATTGCAAGATCAGCCCGGGGATCATGAGCACCACAAACGCGGCAATGCCAAGGTACATGGAGATTTCGGCGTTATCGAGCCATACCGCCATTGAGCTGCCTCC
Source organism: Ancrocorticia sp. (assembly GCF_052089425.1). NCBI lineage: Bacteria > Bacillati > Actinomycetota > Actinomycetes > Actinomycetales > Actinomycetaceae > Ancrocorticia > Ancrocorticia sp. The sequence goes on from NZ_JBQCZW010000026.1 coordinate 6,880, forward strand.
CATTTTTCCGACGACGACGATCGCTCCCGTCCGCACCACCTCCACCTTCGTGGGTGGGCGCGTATTGCCATCGTATCGAGGATGAGGAGTTATCCGTAGAGGTTCGGCTATCGGGATGGGGTAGAGCTGGATCTACCGGTGGCGGCTAGGGGCTACCGCGACGGCTAGCGGATACCGCGGCTACGGGTGGTGTCAGTGGGCCTGCTCGGTCAGGAGCGGCAGGAACTTCCCGGCCTTGTTCGTGATGATTCCGTCAACGCCAAGGGTGAGCAGGTCACGGGCTCGCGATTTCTTATTCACCGTCCACACCTGAACGCGGAAACCCTCGCGGTGGGCGACGGGTAGGAGGGAGGCGATGCGGCGGTGATCCTTCGGATGGACGTAGGTGGCACTGCAGGCATGGGCCTTTTCCACCCAACCCTTTGTCAGGGCGCGCGGTTTGAACAGGGCGGCGATCGTGTAGTGCGGGGCAGCCTCGTGGAACTGGGCCAGCAGTTGTGTATCGAAGGAGGAGATGATGATCTGGACGTTCGCAGATAGCCGGGACAGTTCAGCCAGCGTGACCTTGATGAGGGTATCCGGGTTGGCCTCGGACTTCTTGCGGGACTTGAGCTCCACGTTGCAGTTCATACCCGTCCGGTTGAGGAAATCCACGAGGGTGTGCAGGGTGGGGATGGGTTCTCCGGCAAAGTCCTTGCTGAACCAGCTGCCGGCGTCCGTGTTGGCCAGATCCTGTGCGGTCAGCGCGGCCACCGGGCCCTTTCTATTAGTGGTGCGGTCCAGCGTGTCATCGTGGATGAGGACCGGAGTACCGTCTGCGATGAGATCAACGTCCGTTTCCAGCCACGTGACGCCCGCATCGTGGGCCATCTGAAAAGCGGCCAGAGTGTTCTCTGGGGCCTCGCGGCACAGGCCGCGGTGGGCAATGATCTTGAGTTCGTCTGTTGGCAGATGAGCCATGTGGCCATCGTAGCGCCGGTTCTTAACCGGCGGGACAACTGCTGATGAACAGGCGGGATCGAGCAGGCGGCGAGGGCGGCCTCTGGTGGCTGGAGTGTGGTGGTGGATGAGATGGATGGTTCGGGCCGGTGCGTGGGCGGGTGCGCACTGGGGCAGTGTGACGAATACTTCTTTTGAGTGGACGTGACGGCTGGTGCGGAACTTTCCGTGAAAATTCGGGCGGGATGCGGGGGAGTGGGGGTGCATACGGGACGCCTAAGACTTTGGTATTACCAACGTTCGTGGGGTATAGGTAGAATTACCGAGAACTTAGTACACGAACTCGTGTAAATCACGCAAACACGGGCGCGAATCCGAATAAAGCGCCCCTTGTGAAGGAGCTATGAGTATCACGTCAGCTTCGGTTCATCCGGCGGATTCGCAGGTTGTTCCTCTGACCCTCACTCGGCGAGCGGGGGTGAAGAGGGATGCCCCGCGCGATCCCCGGCTCATCGATAGCTTTGGACGTGTGGCCACGGATTTGCGTGTGTCGCTCACCGATAAGTGCAACCTTCGCTGCCAGTACTGCATGCCGGCCGAAGGGATCGATCCCCTGCCGCGGCAAGTGCTTCTGACTGATGAGGAAATCAACCGTCTCATCCGCATCGGCGTTGAGGATCTGGGTATTGAAGAGGTCCGATTCACCGGTGGCGAGCCACTGCTGCGCAAGGGACTCGAAGGCATCGTGGAACGCACGGCAGCGCTGCGTACATGGGCGGGCAATAAGCCGGATATTTCTTTGACCACCAACGGGCTTGGGCTCAAGCACCGGGCTGGCAAGCTCAAGGCTGCCGGGCTGGATCGGGTGAACCTTTCCATGGATACGGCCAGCCGCGAGACATACGCAAAGATGACCCGGCGTGATCGTTTTGACGATGCGCGGGCAGGGGCGCGGGTGGCCGCCGAATCTGGGCTTACCCCCGTCAAGGTGAACGCCGTTCTCATGCCCGGGGTTAACGATCAGGACGCTCCGAGCCTGCTGCTCGAATCCCTCATGTCCGGGTATTCGCTCCGCTTCATCGAATACATGCCTCTTGGCCCGCGTGGCCAGTGGAAGCGCGAAGAGATCATTACGGCTGATGACATTCTGGAGATGCTCAGCGAGCATTTCACCCTCACGCACAGGCCCGCTGCTGAACGTGGGGCGGCGCCCGCGGAACTGTGGGATGTAGCGGGTGGAACCGTTGACGGGACGGCGCACCCTGCCGGAACCGTGGGGATCATCGGTTCCGTTACGCGCCCCTTCTGCGGCAATTGTGATCGCACGCGGCTTACTGCGGACGGTCAGATCCGCGACTGCTTGTTCGCGAACACGGAGACCGATTTGCGGGCGGCATTGCGCGATGGGTCCAGCGACGATGAGATTGCGGAACTATGGCGCGATGCCATGTGGGGCAAGCAGGCGGGCCACGGCACCGACAATCCCGCATTCCTGAATCCCACCCGGCCCATGAGCGCCATTGGTGGATAGTCACGAAGAACCCATTGGCGCATCGCCAAGAAGAACCAGAGAGGAACCCATGAGTTCAGTATCTTTACGCTACTTCGCTGCCGTTGCCGAGGCGGCCGGAACTGCCGAGGAATCGGTGGAGGTTGCCGAGGGCACCACGGCTGCGGGCCTGCGCGAGCAACTCGGCGATCTGCACGGCGAAGAATTCGCCCGCATGCTTGGCGTGAGCGCGCTGCTCATCGATGGCGCCCGCGCCGATGAAGATGCCGCTCTTCCCGTGCGAGATGGCCTGCGCGTAGAGGTTCTTCCGCCATTCGCCGGGGGATAGGAGCGGCTAGGCGCTGCCCGTCCACTCGTGGGAGCCGTCGCTGAATTCTTGGCGCTTCCACACGGGTAACTGTAGTTTCACCTGTTCAACGGCCTTCTCGAGGAGATTGAAGGCCTCGGCGCGATGGGACGCCGAGACGGCGGCGCCCAGCGCGATGTCTCCGATTTCTAGATGGCCGGAGCGGTGCTGGATGGCGATCTTGCATGCTCCACTCGCGTGGGCAACTTCTTCGGCGATGCGTTGCACAACGGAATCGGCATCTGGATGAGCCTCGTAATCGATGGCAGTGACACCGTTGCCGTCGTCGTGGTTTCGCACCCTGCCATTGAAGGTGACGATGGCGCCAGCGGAATCATCCGCCACAAGATCTTCTAGGTGTTCGATGGAAATCGGTTCCGTGGATACACCGGCAAGCACTACCTGCGCGTCCGTTCCATCGTTGAAGCCGCGGTGTTGAATCCTCCACGTCGCTTCATCATGGCCTTCAGTGTTCATGGTTCTCCGATTCTTCGTGGGCGTTGATTGGTCGTTCTGGACGGCTGCTTAGCTGCGGGCGTCCGTCGGGTTGCGGGCGTCCGTCGGGTTGTGTGAGTCCCTCCGAAT
>NZ_JBQCZW010000026.1:10359-26142 GCF_052089425.1 Ancrocorticia sp.
TGCGGGCGTCCGTCGGGTTGCGGGCGTCCGTCGGGTTGTGTGAGTCCCTCCGAATGCGCGAGCGCCGCTGGTTCGGGATGGTCTCCATCCTCCATCTGGTCAACGATGTGGGCAATCAGTGGCCCAACGGCGTTGATCGCATCCTTAACCCCACCTTGGGAGCCCGGGGCGTTCAGAACGAATGCCCGGTTTCCACCGAATTCGGCGATCCCCGCAATGCCACGCGAGATTGCGGCCGTGGGAACGGCCGGGTTCGCACGCATGAGGTGTTCGATTCCCCACATGCGCTGGGTGATGAGCGGCTCGGTTGCCTCGGGTGTGAGATCGCGGCTGGTAACGCCGGTGCCGCCGGTAGTAAAGACAACCTGCGCACCAGAATAGATGGCGTTGGAGATCATCTCGCGTACGCTCTCTTGGCCGTCGGGTACAACGATCGGCCCGCTGACATCGCCGTACTTACTCAGCAGCGAGGCGGCCAATGGCCCCGAAAGATCATCGCGTGCTCCGGTGGAAGCACGGTCAGAAACCGTGATCAAGGCAATCCGGATACTGTGCATGGGGGTATTCTATCGGGACCTCTAGCCGCGCATGTACCCCACTTTCCTAGTAGGGTACTTCTCATGACTTTGCTTCCGATCGCAACACCCGTCCCAGAGCTGAGTGAAACAGAGCGTGAACGCTACGCGCGCCAAATGCTCCTTCCTGGCCTAGAAGATGAGGGCCAACGCCGCCTGCGTGGTGCCCGCGTGCTGGTTGTAGGCGCTGGCGGCCTAGGCTCGCCGGTTCTGCTCTATTTGGCGGGTGCCGGTGTAGGCACTCTTGGGCTTTTGGATTCGGACAAGCTTGAGCTGTCCAACCTTCACCGTCAGGTGATTCACTCGATGGCTAGCATCGACACCCCGAAGGTGGAGAGCGCTGCAGCCCGAGTGGCCGGGCTTAACCCTGACGTGGCGCTTGAACTCCACAATGTCCGGCTCACCAAGGACAATGCCGCGGAAATCATCGGGCAATACGACCTAGTGGTTGATGCGACGGACAACTTCGCCACCCGCTTCCTTCTGGATGAAGTCTGCACAGAACTCGGCGTTCCAGAAGTGTGGGGAAGCGTGCTTGGGGCAGCCTCTCAGGTGGCGGTGTTCTGGAGCGGTGAGGCGGCCTCCGCACACGGAGCAGCACCCGAACGCCAAGTCCGCCTCCGCGACATCTTCCCAACCGAACCTCCTGCCGGCGTGATTCCCGTGGGTCCTTCCAGCCCGGTGCTCGGCGCCCCCGTTGGCCAGGCGGGAACCGCGATGGCAACCGAAGTGATTAAGCTGCTGGCGGGTTTTGGCGAAGTGCTTTTGGGACGGCTTGCGATTTTCGATTCGCGAACTGCCAACTATTCTGTGCTGACGGTGCGCCCGCGCGCGCTGTAAGTGACAGCTTTCGCTAGTTACCACCAGCTCACGACATCGTGGCTGCTAGCCTCCCGACACGGTCTCAGAAGAGTCTCGGAACTTGTTTGAATCATCATTTTCAGAGTTGATCAAAAGTGGCGAGTCAGAATTGATCAAAAGTGGTGAGCTTGAACAGTATTCATGAGTTCTCAGAATTCGTGAACGTGGGACTGAACGGGCAAGCGCCTGCCCGCTCTGCAAAGCGTGTAAGAATAGTGTCCGGCAAGTGGGCCGGATGGCCTGCGTGTGAACGGAGGAACGATGAAGGAGATTTCCCAGCACTACGCGGATGTGGTGGCGCTTGCGGAACCCACACGAATCGCGAACGTACCGCTTGATGAGGCACGCGGATTGGTGTTGGGCGCGGATGTGGCAGCACGATTCGCGATCCCCCCGTTCACGAACTCGGCGATGGATGGATTTGCTGTGCGGGCTGGCGATGTGACGCCGGGCTGCGAACTGCCGGTTGTCGCGGATATCGCGGCGGGCAACCACTCGGAGCGCCCGTTTGCTCCGGGAACGGCCCAGCGCATCATGACGGGTGCTCCGTTACCTGAAGGCGCGGACGCCATCCTTCAGGTGGAGTTCACCCGCGATGCCGCACATAACATGCTGACAGAACCTCCGGCAACGATAGTCCCCACCGAGGCAGCAGCTGGCCTCACGCGCGGCACGCATGTACGCACAGCCGGTGAGGACATCGAAGCTGGCGCCCCGGCCTTTGCCAAAGGTACGCGGTTGACCCCTGCCCACCTAGCCGCCCTTGCGGCCCTCGGCCATGCTGAGGCACCGGTTCACGAGCGCCCGCGTGTGGGGATCATTGCCACGGGCGATGAGCTTGTGGCCCCGGGAGAGGAACTGGCCGCCGGCCACATCCCGGATTCGAATTCCGTCCTGCTGCGCCATCTCGTGGCCGAAGCTGGTGCTACCCCCGTTCCCTTCACATGTCACAGCGATACCGTGGAGTCCTTCCTGAAAGGCATCCGCGAACTGTTGGACGGCGTGGATATGATCGTCACCTCTGGCGGCGTTAGCGCCGGCGCATTCGATGTGGTCAAGGCCGCGCTCGCCTCACTGGGCGTGGAGTTCACCAAGGTGGCGATGCAACCGGGAAAGCCACAGGGGTATGGACGGCTCGCGGATTCAACGGGCCGCTCCGTCCCGATCATTTGCCTGCCCGGCAACCCAGTTTCCGTCTTCGTTTCGTGGAAGCTATTCGGCGATCCCATCCTTGCACACCTGTTCGCCCTGCCCGAGCGCAGCTACGAATCGCTGTTCCGCCCGGCCATCGCGGCTGCCGGGTGGTCCCGTAAACCCGGGCGCACCCAGTTTTTGCCGTGTGTTTTGAACGACGACGACGGCGTTCCAACCACCACCGCCCCAACACCGCTGCGAGTAGTTCCAGCAACGGCGGGCGGCTCCATGTCCCACCTGATTGCTGCTTTGCCGCTCGCGACCGGTTTGGCCAGAGTCCCAGCTGACGTTGCCGAGGTCCACGTGGGCGATCCCGTGGATGTCTTGGTGTTCTAGAAATCGAAGGCTCTGGAAGATACGACTGTGACACACAAGACTGTGGGAGATAAGCCCGTGACTGGCGAAGATATGAAGTTCACGCACCTGCAAGGTAGCGGTGAAGCGTACATGGTAGATGTGACCGCCAAGGTTCCCACCGTGCGCGAAGCCACCGCGATTGGGAAGGTCAGGTGCTCACCAGCGGTGCTGGAATCGCTGCGTGATGGCACGGTGCCCAAGGGTGACGTGCTGGCTGTTGCCCGTATCGCTGGCATTGCCGGGGCGAAGAAGGTCCCCGAGCTACTGCCACTGGCACACACGATCGGCGTACACGGGGCGGTTGTGGACGTCCAGATTGAGCACGATCATGTGGCACTGAGCGCCACCGTGCGCACAGCGGATCGCACTGGCGTGGAGATGGAGGCGCTGACCGCCGTGTCTATTGCGGCGCTCGCGATCGTGGATATGGTGAAGGGTGTGGATCGTTCCGCGGAGATCACGGACTGCAAGATCATCCACAAGGCCGGTGGGCGTTCCGGGGATTGGTATCGCCCGGGCTACGAGGCGTAGGAAATCGTCGTCGTCGAAAAACTAACCCTGATCTCGGCTGGTGGGGCGCATCAGGCGCTCGGCGATATCGGGCGGCAGCTGGCGCGCCAACTCGGGCGGAATCTGCGAGCCGAACGGGTTGGTTTCGCGGAACGAGCATACGGGGCAGAGCTCTCCCTGACCTGCCGGGAACACTGAACCGCATCGTAGGCACGTCCGCGTGGAGACGGTGGTGAGCGGGTAGGTGCGTTCCTCAAGAGCATCGGACAAATCGAACTGCGCGCCGGGTGTGATCGCCTGGACGGGGCAGAAACGCACGCACGCTTGGCACGCCCGGCAGCGATCGGCGTGCTGAGATAGCTGATGGACGGTTGTGCCGTCAGCCATCTCGGTGCGTGTGAGGCTCAGTGCGTCATGGGGGCAGCTGCTCACACACACGTTGCAGGCGGTGCAGCGATCGACGGTCAGATGAATTCCGCTGGCGGCGCCGGGAACATCAGGGATCTCGGTGATCAGGCCGCGCTGTTGGAGGTAACGCAACGCAGTGACGGTGCGGGTCTGATCGTCGCTGGCCGGATCTAGCGGGCCGCTGGAAGCGGCGCCCACAAGCGCGCGGCGCGGAAGAGGGACCGCCGTCATGTCAATAGTCTCGCCGCGGCGGAACGAATGCTTGGTCTCTTGGACTGGCAGGATCAAGCCGGGAGTGAGTGCCTCCCACACGGAGACCTTGCTGGCGGCATCGGCCGGGTGCTCGGAGCACGGCACGTATTCCACACGGGATGTTCCGCACGCCAGTAGCTGCGCTGGCAGGCCTATCGTGGCATGCCCAATGCAGGAATCCAGCACAATGCCCAGATCCCGATGGCCGGGCTCCGGGGCTAGGGAGTGCGGGCACGCGATGATGATTCGCCGGTAGGGATCATGAGCCTCCAGCCAGCGAAGCACACCCGAAAGCGAATCAGCCACTATGCCGCCTGAGCCGCCACGAACTTGGCAAAACTGAAGAGCTCGTTGATGTACCCAAGCGTGAGGAGAGCAATGGCCAGATAGGTGAGGGTTTCTGCGTGTTCTTCGGTCTCGTCCGCAACAGCGGTGGCTAGCGGGCCAAGATGATCGGTGCAGAAGGCCAGCAAGTCGGTGCCTTCGGCCGTCACGTCCACGCCGGCGCGGTACTGCATCGCGATTGAGGTGGCAACGTGACCGGCGTAGGCCAGCTCGGGGCCGATGTGATCTGCAGGTGCATCAGCCACCTGAGGCGCGGCAAAGTGATCGCGCTGGTAGCGCTGGGCGTGTGAGGCGGCTGCCTCCGTATTGCCGCGTGCGGACTCGGTTGGGGGAACGGCCGGATGGTAGCCGTACAGGGTCAGCCACTCGCTGCGGAGTGGACCTTGGTGATCGTGGCCCGAAAGCAGGAGGTCAACGCCCTGCTGGGACACCTCATCGCGCAGCGGCCACACCGCCAGAAGCTCCGGATTGAAGATGTTATCGAGCATTCCGAGCGTTGGGGCTGCGGCATAAAAGCCGGAGATCACGGAGGCTACCGTTCCCAGGCGTACGCCACGGTTGATGACGTCCTCCGTGGCCGGAGCCGCCGTTGGATCGAAGGATTCTGGGGAGTTGGCCGGATCGATGGTCACTGGGCAGCCTCCTCGGAATCAGGGGTGGATGCCGGTGCCTTGGAGCCGGTTGGTGCCTCAGATGGCGATGCGGAGAGTTCTTCCGCGTCTGCGAGAACGCCGGACGATTCGAGAGCGCTCTCCCACGCCTCCAGAGTGCCCAGAGTCATGAGTTGGAGGCCGCCCATCCACTCGGTTTGGGAGGCGGCCCGGGCCTTCTCCAGCATGTCGGGCGCCCATGTGAGGAGGTGATCACGGCTGAATTCGCCGCCGATGCGGGCGTAACGTTCGGCGGCTAGGGCGGCATCCTGTTCCAGAGCGGTCAGTGCGCTGACGCAGCACTGAGCGAGGAAGTCCAGCTCCAGCCCAATGTGATCATCCGGTTCGCGGTTCAGGTTCGGGGCTTGCAGGCCGAGCCTGCGGTATTGATCGCGGACCTCGAGAGTCTCGGAATCGAAGACTAGGCCTTCCTCGTTTCGGTGAACCGATTCGAAGGGCGGGACCTTGGCGTTCGCCGTGATGCCATACAGCAGATCGTGATCCCTGTGAATATCGGAGGCGGATTCCTCCTGAGCGCGGGAGCGGTGCCACGCATTGATACCGGCGGCTGTTGATTCGCCGCTGGCCGGGGCGGGCCATTCGTCGAGCAGGTCAACAACCTGATCACGAGTCTCAGGCGTTACCGGGGTGATGTGAAGGCGGCCCAGCGTGGAAAAGGCGGCGGCAAACGCATCTAACTGCTCAAATGAAAGCACAGTTCCTCATTTCGGATCTTTGGTTCTGCGGCAATTCTACTCAGTGAGTACTGATTGAAAATAATGGTGTTGGGATGGTGGAGTGATCGCCGTGTTGGACCACAAGAGATCGGGATGTTTAAGTGTAGTGAACACAGTGGGCGGGCCGGGTGTGCCGGCCCGCCCACGCGGGAGTGAGTGTGTACCTGCCTCAGTGGCGGGTGTGTTGCTACTGGCCCAGTATGTACTGGGTGGTGTTCAGGCCTACGTGCCACAAACCTTCGTAGTGAAGGCCGCGTCCGAGCAGTTCGGAAGCGATTGCGAGGGCGAAGGCGATGCCGATGATCCAAGCGATTGCACGGTTTGGCTTCTCAGCGGTGCGTGCCCGCATGAAGGCGAACATGCCCGTCATAATCACAACGGCGGCTAGGAGGACCAAGCGAACCACCAAGACGGGGCCCTGCATGTGGTGTGCAACTTCTTGGGCCGCCGCGTCACCTGTACCAAGCCACCCGATGTAGACCGGGTAGGTGACGAGGATGACCACTCCGGCGAAGGCGGCTGAAAGCGAGATGCCCTGAAGAGCCTTTGTTGTCAAGGCCGTGAGCTCTGATGTCAGCGGCTTATCGGAGATCAGACGGAGCTTATGCGCCAGCTTGGCTTCGCCACCGGCATCCCTGCGTGCCTGCATGTTCCACGTGACCATGAGCGCAACGCCCACTGCCAGAGAACCGGTGAGGATGGCCGAGGAGAAGAAGAAGATCCAGACCGAGGCGTTGTGCCACGCGGGGATGGTTTCCACGCTGAAGTACACGCCGGCCATCGTGATGACCAGAAGGAGGCCAGCAAGGGCGGTCAGCCCCGCGAGTACCTGACGTACCCAGCGAGAGAACCAGCCCATCCACTGGCACGCAGCAAATACAAGGCCAACGGCGCCGTACAGAACGCCAGCGCCAATCTCCCGGCTCATCCATGATGAACCCATATGACGCAACGTGTTGAGGGCGTTGAACGGATCGCCCAGATGGAAGAAGGCAGCGAAGAAGCCAAGAACCAAAAGAGGACCTGCCGCATACATCGCGGCGTTGGTGATCCTGTCAATGGTCTCCGGCTTCATCTTCTTCGCGTAGCCGTAGATGTGGATAAGACCGAGTATCCAGATAGAGCCCACGGACATCTGACCGATGACCGTGAACAGGATCATGGGAAGCTCTTCAGCATTCATCAGATCTCCTTGGGATTTGCGATGTGACCGGTGCCTGCATCCCACGCCTGAGCGTCACGATGAGGGCTGATCACGAGGTGAGGCTGAGTAATCGAGGGATCGGGCAGTGGTGCTACGCCGTTTTCTGTCCCGTATTCCTCGCGAAGATCTGCGATTGGACCAAAATCGAGGGCGCGGGACGGGCATGCATCCACACATGCCGGGTTCTGGCCCTGATCGCGGTAGTCATAGCACAGATCGCACTTGGTCATGTGACCGGTTTCTGTGTTCAGCTGCGGAGCGCCGTAGGGGCATGCCCACTGGCAGTAACGGCAACCCACGCACTTGGAATCATCCACGTACACGGTGCCATCATCGCGGCGCGACATTGCCGTGGTGGGGCACACTCGCATGCAGATGGGATCCTCGCAGTGGTTGCACGCAATGGAGGTGTAGTAGGAGAACACGTTGGGTTGGAACGTGTTGCCCGAACGCTGCCAGCTGCCGCCTGTGTATTCCACGACGCGGCGCCAGTTCACCCCCAGCGGCAGGTCATGCTTATCTTTACATGCGATCTGGCATGCCTTACAGCCGTTGCACAGGGTCTGATCAAAATAGAACCCGTACTTCGCGCCCGCTTCGGTCAAGGACTCGCTCACTAAACTCACTCCTAAGCCTTAACAAGTTGAACAATTGCAGTGTGTACCGCGTTACCCTTCGCCAGAGGCGATGGATGCAGCGAGGTCAATGTGTTGGTGTTGCCGCCCGTATCCACGGGCATTTCCGGATTTGCTCCGGGTGGTGGTGTGATCTCCGAACTCGGTTGCGGGGTGTACCAAGCGCCCTGCGGTAGAGAGACGACCCCTGGCGCGATACGCTCTGTCACCCGTGCGCCGATCATGACTGTGCCGCGATCGTTGTAGAGGAAAACGTCGTCGTCGTTCGAAATACCACGTTCTTGCGCGTCAATCGGATTGATCCACGCGGTCTGGTGGTGCGCTTCTTGCATCCAATCAACGTTGCCGTAGCTCGAATGGGTGCGCTGCTTGTAGTGGTGGCCGATCAACTGGAGCGGGTACTTCTCGCTCTCGCGCGAATCCAGCACGCCCTCCCACGTGTCCGTGTACTCCGGAAGTGGGTTGAGCTTGTCTCCCACAAGTTCCGGCCGGAAATCATCGAAGGTCCACTTCTCGGCCATACGGGCGAGGCGATCGGAGTAGATTTCGATCTTGCCGGACGGAGTGGAAAGCGGATTGGCTTCGGGATCATCACGGAACTCTTGAAGGGAGATCACGGAGCCTGCGTTCTTGCGGAACAGGCCCATCTCCTTCCAATCCTCATAATCAGGGATATCCGGATCCTCCGCCTGAGTGGCCTTCACTGCGTCACGCAGCCAGTCTTCCCGATCCTTGCCGTCGTAATATTGGTCCGAAACTCCGAGGTGTTCGGCTAGACCGCCGCAAATATCGAACACTGTCCGGCACTCGTACAGTGGATCGATTGCCTGCGAGGAGATGATGCCGTAGGCCATCGGCGTGGCGTTCTCACCAGGGTGGATATCGTTCTCCTCCGAGGTGGAGGTGCCCGGCAGAACATAGTCCGAATAGCGCGCTGACACTGTCATTTGGATATCGCAGGTGACGATCAGCTCGGCCTTGGATTCATCCTGAAGGATCTCTACGGAAGCGTTGTTATCGCCGGTCTGATTGACGAGCGAATTCGAGCCGTAGTTCCACACCATCTTGATCGGCACGTCCAGCTTGATGTTGGTGGGGTTACCCTCATCATCCACAGGAACCTTGCCGGCGCGAACGCCGGGTTCAGGCTTCTCAAGAACGCCAGCATTGAAGGTATCCATCTGATCGCCGTGATCGATGGCGTCTAGCCAGCTGAACGAGGAGATGATCTTGTTCGAATCCGTGTTGGTCAAAGACGTATTGAACGTTTTGACGATCGGAAGGCCCACGCCACCCTCACGGGCGCCGGTCCCACCGCCAACCTTTCCGATGTTGCCGGTTACCGCTGCCAGAAGGAAGATCGAACGGCTAGCGTCCTCGCCATTGGCATGGCGCTGAGGGCCCCACCCTTGAGTGATCGCGCACGGCTTGGCGCCGGCGATCTCGCGGGCTAGGCTGCGGATGTGGGTGGCGGGAACGCCGGTGATGTCAGCTGCCCATTCGGGAGTTTTTTCCGTGCCATCTGTGCCCTTGCCCTCAACGTAGGAGCGGTAGGACGCGTTCTCGGGCGCTCCATCGGGCATATGGTCCTCATCGAAACCCACGCAATGAGTGTCCAAGAAATCCTGATCATGCAGGTCCTCTTGGAGCATCACGTGGATGAGGCCTGCTACGAGGGCAGCGTCGGTGCCGGGGCGCAGGGCAACCCACTCGTCCGCGATGCCCACCGTGGTATCCGAATAACGCGGATCCACGATGATGGTGCGAACATCAGAGGCCTTCTTTGTTTGCTGAGTGACGAATGTGAGGCCGCCGCCGGACATGCGGGTTTCCAGCGGGTTGTTGCCAAACATGACCTGCAGTTGGGCGTTTTCGGCATCATCGAGTGAGTTGCCGGCGACCCAATCACCGTAGAAGTACGGGTAGGCCTGCGTGATTTGGTTGGTGGAGTAATCACCGTAGTGATCGAGGTATCCGCCCCATGTGTTCATCAGGCGGGCGAACGCGGTTTCGTTAGGGGGCCACGAGCACGCCATCGTGGAGCCGAGCACGCCGGTTCCGTAATTGATGTAGAAAGCCTCGTTCCCATACTCCTCTTTGATGCCCTCCATCTTGGTGGCGATTTCGGAGAGTGCCTCATCCCATGAGATCTCTTCCCACTGGCCATCGCCGCGCTTGGTGCCGGCCTTGCGGCGTAGTGGCTTCTTCAAGCGATCAGGGTTGTAGATCCTATGGCGGATGGAGCGGCCGCGCACGCAGGAACGGACACGCTGGCTGCCCAGCGAATCATCGCCGGTGTTGTCAGGGAGCACGCGCACAACTGTGCCGTCCTTGACCTGCAGGCGCAGCGGGCAGCGCGAGCCACAATTGACCGTGCAGGCGGACCAGACTGTCTTATCGGCATCCGCGAGGCCTTCGGCCGCGGCCTTGGGCCCGCTCCCCGGCATTCCAAGGTTGGTGGTCGAGGCGACGAGCGCCGTCCCGCCTGCAGCGACGCCCGACCACTTGAGGAAGGAACGGCGGGTGGGGGCGTTACCTGCTGCTGGGCAGCCTGCTGGCAACGTGGCGGTGTTGGTCTTGGCCGTCTTAGCCATGTGACTTCTCCACTTCTACCAGTGCGGTATTGGCTGGGTTGCCCTTGGCGAGGGGCGAAGGATGGTACTTGGTCAGGAGGTTGACGCATCCGCCCTCATCAACACCATCCTTGTTGGGGTTAAACCACGCGCCCTGAGGCACGGAGAGAACGCCGGGGGCGATGCGAGGCGTGACCAGTGCGGGAATCCGCATGCGCCCGCGATCGTTGAAAACATCAACCATGTCGCCGTTCTCAATCCCGCGGGAATCAGCATCTACTGGGTTAATCCACGCCTTTTGAGGATGCGCTTCCTTGTTGCGCGGAAGGTTCGCATAGGAGGAGTGGGTACGGCCCTTGTAGTGATGTCCGATGAGCTGGAGCGGGTACTTAGCACCGTCCTCACGGGCAACGTGCCAGTCCTCGAACGTGAGAACCTGCTCGGGAAGCGCGGCGAGGCGGTCAAGGCTATCCTCGAACTCCCACTCCTTGTTCATATCAAACAGCTGCTTCGAGAAAATCTCGAGCTTGCCCGAATCCGTTGGTACGGGGTTGGCCTCCGGGTCCTCACGGAACTCCTTGAGGGAGACGAATGGGGTGTTCGCGTGTTGACGCCACATCCCCATCTCTTCGAGTTCCGAAACCGAGGGAACATTGGGGATGGCTTCCTTCGTCTGCTCATACAGGTACTGGCGCCAATCGTCCTGAGTGCGTCCCTGCGTGAATTCCTCTTCGATTCCCAGACGCTTGGCAATCTCGGTGCACATCTCGTAACCGGTCTTGCAATCGTAGAGCGGATCGATTGCCTGCTGGCCCCAAATGAGCCAGCCAGTATCGCCGCAGCTGGCGCCAGGGATCAGGTCAAACTCTTCGAAGTTTGTGGTGGATGGGAGGAGGATATCCGCCCATTTCGCGCTGTCCGTGTGCTGATGGTCAATCACCACGATGAACTCGCACTTGTCCGTATCCGCAAGCGTCTCATACGTCTTGTTGAGATCGTTGTGCTGGTTGGTCAACGTGTTCGAGGCGTTGACCACCATGAGCTTGATGCCAACATCCAGCTTGTCCTTGCCACGCACGCCGCCGTTGGTGGCCGTCATCTCTGGGCCGTGATCAATGGCATCGATCCAGTTGAAGCAGGAAATCTGCGTGGTAACGGGTGGTTCCTCGCCATCGAAAAGCGGGAAAGCTGCGACGGGCAGGGTGGTATTGCCCTCGCGAGCGCCAGTTCCGCCTCCCGTGATGCCCACGTTGCCGGTGGCTGCCGCGAGAAGGAAGATGGCGCGTGCTGAGTTTTCACCCATGGCGCTGCGCTGGGGTCCCCATCCCTGAGTGATCGCACACGGCTTAGCACCGGCTATCTCGCGGGCCAGCTGGCGAATGTGATTTGCCGGAACGCCGGTAATGTCGGCGGCCCATTCGGCTGTCTTTTCCGTGCCGTCTTCGCCCTTGCCCTCAAGGTAGGCGCGGTAGGAGTTGTTTGCGGGAACTCCCTCTGGCATGTGGCCCTCATCGAAACCTACGCAGTATTCATCAAGGAAGTCCTGATCGTGCAGTCCTTCCTCCACCATGACGTAGATGAGGCCTGCAACGAGAGCAGCATCGGTGCCCGGGCGAAGCGCTACCCACTCGTCACCGGCGGCCAGCGCGGTTTCGGAGTAGCGCGGATCAATCACGATGGTCTTGACGTGGAAATCCTTGCGGACCTTCTGGACAACACCAAGTTCGCCGCCGCCGGACATGCGGGTCTCTAGCGGATTGTTACCGAACATGACCTGAAGCTGGGAGAACTGTGCATCCTCAAGAGAATTCGAGGAGGTTGATTCCCCAAAGAAGTAGGGGTAGGCCGCGGTGATCTGCGCCGTTGAATAGTCACCGTACTGGCCGAGGTAGCCACCGTACGTGTTGAGAAGCCGTGGCCACGTGCCGCGCTTCGTGATGTTTCCACCTGTGGAGCCCGAGCCGTAGTGGTACCACAGGGCCTCATTGCCGTAGGTGTCCTTTACTCGCTTGAGCTCAGAAGCGATCGTATCGAAGGCCTCCTCCCATGAGATTTCCTCCCACTTATCCTCGCCGCGCGCGCCAGCGCGCTTCATCGGCTTCTTGAGGCGATCGGGGGAGTAGATGCGTTCGCGCTGGTTGCGCCCACGCACGCAGGCGCGAATCTGTAGATCCCCGAGTGCGTCAGATCCGGTGTTATCCGGGAACACGCGCACAACGGTGCCGTCCTTGACCTGCAGGCGAAGTGGGCAGCGGCTCTGGCAGTTGGCCAAGCACGCGTTCCACACGGTCTTGTCCACGCCACTCATTCCGTCTGCAGCCGCCTGGGGGCCGTGTCCGGGCATACCGAGGCTTGTAGTGGAAGCGATGAGCGCCGTTCCGCCTGCAGCTACGCCCGACCACTTGAGAAATGAACGCCGAGTGGGTGCAGTGCGAGAGCCAGCTGGCCTCTCCATTGTCTCCGTCATTTCTTATCCTTCCGCTTTTCCAACCGCCAGACACATTCGCTAGCCTTCAATGGGCATGCGCGCAGTACATTCGCACGCCGCCATACGTTGAGACTAGGTTCCGCGACACCTGTCGTTTAGCCCTTTGGTCCTACCCGTGACACCTGTGTAATAGATTCCCGCGGAATCCCGCTCCCATCCTTTTCGTGCGTATTTGTGCGTATAATTCCGGACCGCGCGGATGAGCGAGCTGCGCCATACGCAATCGGCAGCCCAGCCCGTAATAGCTTGGCCTATTCCCGCTGCCGAACTGTTAATCGGCCTTCTTCACTTGAGCCAGCGCTGTGTGTTGAGCGTTGCCTTTCCCCACGGGAGTCCTGTTCCATGAGGTCAGCATGTTGACGGCGCCGCCATGATCGATACCGGCATCGTCCAGCTCGAGCCACGCGCCCTGCGGCACGGAGATCACGCCGGGTGCGATGCGGCTGGTCACGAAGGCTTGCGACTGGATTCGCCCACGTTCGTTGAACACTTGAATCTGGTCACCATTGACGATCTCGCGATCCATGGCATCGAGATCGTTGACCCAAATCTTCTGGGGGTGGGCTTCCTTGTTATTCGTGAGATTGCCGTAGGTGGAATGCACGCGAGACTTGTAGTGGTGCCCGATCACTTGAAGCGGGTACTTCGCATTTTTCAAACCTTCTTCGGCGCCCTCCCACGTGGCAACATACTCAGGAATTGGCGTAATGCGATCGCCTAGCAGATCCTCATCAAACTCCCACGTGGCAGCCAACTCGGCCAGCTGCTCGGAGTAAATCTCGATCTTTCCGGACGGCGTTTCCAGCGGATTTGCATCGGGATCTTCGCGGAAGTCCTTGAGTCCAACGTACGGTCCATTGGGATCCGTGTAGCGGTACACGCCCATCTCACGCAGCTCGTCAAACTCGGGAATATGATCGTTTTCTGCATGGTTCGCGGCTTGAAGCTCGCGCGCCCAGTCCTCGGTGGTCTCCTTGCCACCTGAGAACTCCTCGCCAATCCCAAGCTTCGCGGCGATTGCCGCGGTTACATCGAGGGCGGAACGCGCCTCGTACAGGGGGTCAATTGCCTGCTCGCACATGATCTCGTAGGCCAGATCGCCGGTGTACTCGTTAGGTACCATGTCCCAGCGTTCGGCTGTAGTGGTATCCGGAAGCACCAAGTCACACATCTTCATGCTTGCCGTCATTTGGTTATCCATACCAACGATGAACTCGCACTTCGAATCGTCGTCCAAGATCTCGCGCGTACGGTTGATGTCACCGTGCTGGGAGGCGGCCATGTTGGAGCCATAGATGAGCAGAAACTTGATACCGGTCTCCAGCTTGTCCTTCCCACGTACGCCGTCCTTGAGCGCCGTCATCTCAGGGCCGCGATCAATCGCATCGGCCCACGTGTACACCGAAATCGCAGTTTCCACGGGGTTCACCGCGTCGTCCATAGAGAAAGTAACGGGCCAGAAGTAGCCGTCGCGTCCGCCGGTTCCGCCGCCGGGTAGACCAACGTTCCCTGTCACACACGCGAGGAGGTAGATCGAGAGAGTCTGATTCTCACCATTGGCGTGGCGCTGCGGGCCCCAGCCCTGCGTGATGTTCGCGGGCTTGGTCAAAGCGATTTCGCGGGCGAACTTCCGGATCTGATCGGCGGGAACGCCGGTGATTTCGGCCGCCCATTCGGGACTCTTCTCGATGCCGTCTTCGCCGTTGCCCTCGATGTAGGTACGGTACGAGCTATTTGAGGGTGCCCCCTCCGGCATATGATCCTCATCGAAGCCGATGCAGTATTTATCAAGAAAGTCCTGATCGTGCAGACCTTCCTCCAGCATCACGTGGATCATGGCGGCGACGAGGGCCGCATCGGTTCCCGGCCGCAACGCGATCCATTCATCGGCCAAAACGGACGCAGAATCCGAGTAACGCGGATCCACCACAATGATCTTCACGCCAGCCTTCTTGGCCATAGCTGTGGTGTAAGCGACGCCGCCTCCGGACATGCGGGTCTCTTGAGGATTGTTGCCCCACAGGACAAGCAGTTTGGAGTTCGCAATCGAATCTTCGATGGAGTTCGATGGCTGCTCATCGGCCGCACCGTAGAAGTACTTGGTGATCTGGGAGACCTGGAAGTACGAGTAGTTACCGTAGTACCCGAGCTGTCCGCCCATGAGGTTGAAAAGACGCGGCCAGCCGCCAGAATAGGCGAGATGCGCGTTCCACACACCGGTTCCATAAGTCTTGAAGATAGCTTCTGGGCCGTAATTGTCATAGGTGTACTGGAGCTTTTCGGCCACCAGATCGATGGCCTCGTCCCAGCTGATCTCCTCGAAGTTCCCCTCGGAGCGCTTGGAGCCTTCCACGCGCTTGAGCGGTTTCTTGATGCGATCTGGATTGTAGATGCGTTGGCGCATGTTCCGTCCGCGTGGGCAGGCGCGTATGTTGCGGCCCATGAGCGTGTCGTCTCCCGTGTTATCGGGAAGAACGCGGGCAACAACGCCGTCCTTGACCTGCAATCTGAGTGGGCAACGCGATCCGCAGTTGACGATGCAGGCGGACCACACCGTTGCGTCCGCGCCCTTGAGGCCATCAGCCGCGGCCGCTGGCCCAGTGCCGGGCATCCCGAGGTTCGTGGTGCTGGCTACGAGCGCCGTCCCGCCTGCCGCCACTCCCGACCATTTCAGGAACGAGCGCCTGCTCGGCGTGCCGGCGAAACCGCCGCGAGCATCTGCAACCTCTGTCATGGTGTCCTCTCGATAAGAATTCGATAGCGTGAGCGAGCGAACGATGTCCGTGCGCTGCGATTCCCTGTTGCGATTCCGCCGAGCGGTCCGCACTTGAATCATTCAACTCTCCGAACACGCTATTAATAAACGACACGTGTCCACTAGGTCTAAAGTCCCACCATGAACACGTGTTCATTAGGGAAGCTATGGGAAACGGGGACAATCGTGAATACGTGCGACTTTCCTCGTCTAATTCGAAACCGCTAGGTCGGCCTCCG
>NZ_JBQCZW010000026.1:26242-35991 GCF_052089425.1 Ancrocorticia sp.
TCACACCCTCGCCGGGCGCACGTGCGGCCCGGCCATGACACATACAATGTGGGACGGAAGGACATGATGAGCCGAACTGACCGCCGCCCCGAGGATGACCCACGCTACCAACGTGTACGCGCGCGGCTTGTTGGCGCGCTTTTGGACCTCGCGGCTACCAAGCCAGCTGAGGCGATTGCGGTATCGGAGCTGACATCCGCGGCCGGAGTTTCGCGCACCACGTTCTACAAGCACGCCGATTCGCCCGCCCAGCTCCTCGCGAGCCACCTCATCGATCAGATCGCACCGGTGATGGAGCCGATGACCACCCTGCTGGAAACTGCGGAACAGGACTATTTGCTGCGCTGGCGCGATATCACGGTGGATGTGCTGGAGAATGTTCGCTCGAATCGCCAGATCTACGGCCACGTGTTCGGCGGCGAAGGTGAATCCGTTGTGTTGGCCATCCTCACCAGATACTTCGAACGCATCTACGGCGGTTACGTGGAGGATTTCGCGGAGCACGTGGTGGACGAAACCCCCACCGATCTATGGAAAGCGATGGCCACGTCCCAGCAAGTCCATAACCTCATCGCGGTGATCAGTTCGTGGCTGCGCACCGGCATGGTGGATTCGCCCGAAGGCGTTGTGAGCACGTACATGAGCCTCGCCCCGCCATGGCAACTGGCCAAATTCAGCCCAAGCGGCCACACGTCACTACGGCGCAACCGCGTGGTTGCGTCCCTTTTGGAGAGTATTTCGAATAACGACGACGAACGCTCCGCGACCTCTCGATCCTCCTCGGGTAGCATTCACGAGTAAATAGCACGCAGCCCAGATAGTCTGGCCAATCACGATGGCCGGGCAGGCTGCGCGCGAACGAGGAGGAGACATGGCGCATAAGGACGATCCGGAGAAAATGGCAAAGATGGCGGCGTGGCTTGACGCAGCTGGTGCCGAAATCGGTGTGGACCCATCCGTGATGGCTGACAATCAGACCGCCCTGCTGGATCTCATCAACACAGTTGCGCACGGCCCCTCACGGCCAGCTGCACCGCTCACGGCGTTCCTCGTGGGGTACGCCGCGGCAAGTCAGGGGCGCGATCCCCACGAGCTGATTGAGCTGCTGGAGAACCGCGCCGCAGGCTGGGAGTCCTAGAGCTTCATCCACACGCTTGCTTCGCCGGGGAGCTCATCGGTGATTCCGCCCGCGGATCCGATGAGAAGCTCTCCGGCAGGCAGCGGTACGGCCTCCTTGCCAAAGTTCGTGAGGCAGTGCCAATTGCCCGGCCGTGAGAAGTGGAGAACATCTCCATCACTGCCGTGCCACGTGAGTTCTTCCGCTGCCTGAAGCTCCCTGCGTAGCGCCAAGGCGTTGCGGTAGAACTGCAGGTGTGAGCCGATTGCCTGCTCCTGAGTGTCAACCGCATAGCTCGCGAACCATGCCGGCTGGGGAAGGTGGGGGAGTTCGCCGTCGTCGTCCCCAAATCCAAACGACGTACCGGTGGCTGTCCAGGGAAGCGGTACCCGGCACCCGTCGCGACCAATCGTGTTCTCGCGGTCGCGAAAGAACGCGGGGTCTTGGCGAACCTCGTCCGGAAGGTCCCCAACTTCGGGCAGGCCAAGCTCTTCACCCTGATACAGGTAGGCCGAACCCGGCAGCGCCAGCATGAGCAGGGTGGCTGCGCGTGCGCGGCGGGTGCCGGAATCGCTATCCACCTCCGCGTTCGATCCCCCTCGAAGGAGCCAGCCGTGGCCATCGTAGGGGGAGTTTTCCAGCAGGCGGGACACATCGATGTGTTGGCCATCCTCGGAATCCTGATGCGCAGTGAGGCCATAACGGGTCACGTGGCGGACCACGTCGTGGTTAGAGAACACCCACGTGATCGAGGAATCGTGGCCGGCGGCCTCGCGCACGTTCTTCTCGATGATGGAGCGGAACTGGTGGGCGTTGAAATCTGCCTTGAGCAGCTCGAAGCTGAACGCCTGGCCCAGCTCCTCCTTCGATGCGTACAGGGCAGCGCGGTGCGGGGGAACCCATGCCTCGGCCACGCCGATCCGCGGGGGATTGTACTGATTGAAAAGCGTGCGCCACTGCCGGTAGATCGCGTGGATCTCATCGCGATCGTGCGTGGGGTGCTGGCCGTCTAGGCACAGGGGCGTGATATCGCGGATATCCCGGATCACGTCATAGGCCGGGTCCATGTTCTTCGCGCATCCGTGGGCCACATCGACGCGGAAACCATCGGCGCCGCGATCAGACCAAAACCGCAAGGTCTCCAAGAAATCGTTCTGGACATCGAGGTGATCCCAGTTCCAATCCGGCTGCTCGGGGGAGAACATGTGGAAGTACCACTGGCCCATCGTGCCGTCCGGTTCTTGGACCCGGGTCCACGCCGGCCCGCCGAAGGCTGCTCCCCACGAGTTGGGAGGGAGCTCGCCGCTTAGGCCCTTGCCCTCGCGGAAGTGGAAACGCTCGCGCTCAGGGCTTCCCGGACCAGCTGCCACCGCGGCCGTGAACCACTCGTGATGGTTCGAGCAGTGGTTCGGGACAATATCGATGATGATCTTGATCTGCGCCTCGTGAAGCGCGCCAACCATCTCATCGAAATCACCCAGCGTGCCGATCCGTGGATCGACGTCCCGGTAATCGTCCACATCGTAGCCGCCATCAGTCAGATGGGAAGGGTAGAACGGCGAAAGCCACACGGCATCGATGCCCAACTGCTCGAGATACGGGACGCGGGAGGTGATCCCAGCCAGGTCACCAATGCCATCCCCGTTCGCATCTGCGAAGGAACGGGGGTAGATCTGGTAAACCGCCGCTTGGCGCCACCAATCCGGGGAGAGGAACGAGGAAGAGGTGGGCATTCGTGGGTCCCTTTCTGGTGGGTGCTTCAGGTTTCTGGGGTAGCGTGTGGGCAGGTGGGATACTGTATGGCGGTGCCTGAGTGGCGCAGATCGAGGGTCCGCGCCGACCTGTGAGAATTCTGTAACACCCTACGGCATGCGAGGACAAAGGTGCGGGTGAACCGCGGTATTTGTGTGTGTAAAATCGGGAGCGGCTGGAGGTGAAAAATGTTTGGAATCAGTGGCGGAGAGTTCATCGTGATCATCGTGATCGCGGCTTTTGTGCTGGGCCCGAAGAACGTGGCACAGGCAGTTGTTGGCTTTCGAAAGCTCATTGACAAGATTCGGACGTGGAGCGCGCAAATTCGCAAGGACACCACCGTGGATCTGGGATCTCTCGGCTTCGATTCCAGTGATGTGGAGAAGCTACGCAACCTCAAGCTCAGCGATTATGACCCGCGCGAAATGGTGCGCCAAGCCGTCCAAGAAGAAATGAGCGAATGGATGAAGGCAACCAGCGGCGGCGGTGCGATGGCGAATCCGCATGCTGCCGGTGCGCAAAACAATGCGCATGCCGCGCCTTTGCGGAGCCAAGCCACCAGCCAGCAGAGCCAGCCGAACTATCTTGCCGGCGGGCAAGACAATCGTGGGGCCGCGCCAGCCCCATCGCCATCGCCTGCCGTGGCGTCTACACCCGTGAATCAAACGTCCGTGGCCACATCGCCCGCCGTGGCGCCAACGCCCGCGGCCCCAACACCTGTGGCCTCAACGCCCGTGAATCAAACACCCGTGAATCAAACACCCGTGAATCAAACACCAACTAATGAGGTTCAATCCGATGGGCCTCTGGATCTACATACGATTCTTAATCGACCTGACTTAGGAGGGTCTCGATGAAACCATGGCATATCATCGTTCTGATAATTGTCATCCTCATTATCTTCGGTGCTGCAAAGCTTCCTGACATTGCCCGCTCGATCGGCCAATCGGCGAAGGTGCTGAAGAAGGAAATGCGTGAGCTTTCAGAGGACTCGCCTTCCGAAGCTGGCCAATATCCGCAAAATGGGCAGAACCAGCAGTACGGAAACCAGCAGTATGGGCAGAACCAGCCATATGGTCAGCCTCCGCAATATCAACAACCGGGGCAATACGGGCAGCCGAACGGCGCCCCTGGTGGTCAATATCCGCAAGGCGGAGGAAATCAGCAAAACCCGCAGTATGGCGGACAGGGCCAAGACTATCTACAGGGCCAACAGTACGGTCAGCAGGGCAACTTCCCCCAGCAGGGCCAGCAAGGTAACTATCCTCAGCAAGGCCAACAGGACCAGCTTGGGCAGCAAGGCCAGCCCGGACCATTTTCCCAGCCCGACCAGCAGACTGGGCCGTTCAGTCAGCCCAATCAACAGTCCGACCAGAACGGTTCGCCTGACAACGCTGGACGTGATGGGCAGAACGCCTAACCTTGTCTAAACGCACGAAAAACCCGGATGCGCGCATGAGCGTATCCGGGCATCTCAAGGAGCTTCGAAAGCGCCTTCTGTTAGCCCTTCTAGGGATAATGGTGGGCGCTATCGGTGGTTGGGCCCTCTATGAGCAGATCATGGACTTCATTACGGGGCCACTGCTTGAGATGGAAGATGCCAACACTGTCATCAACTTCCCAACCATCGGTTCGGGCCTCGATTTGAAGC
Source organism: Ancrocorticia sp. (assembly GCF_052089425.1). Taxonomy (NCBI): domain Bacteria; kingdom Bacillati; phylum Actinomycetota; class Actinomycetes; order Actinomycetales; family Actinomycetaceae; genus Ancrocorticia; species Ancrocorticia sp. Next base: position 30,763 of record NZ_JBQCZW010000026.1, read on the forward strand.
TCCGCGTCGCGTTGTGGGCCGGTACGCTTCTGGCCAGCCCGTGGTGGATCTACCAAATTGGCGCGTTCATCATGCCGGGGCTCAAGCGCAGGGAGAAGCTCTACACGGTGGTGTTCGGGGCTGTAGGCGTACTCCTGTTCGCCGCGGGTGCGGCATCGGGCCTCATGATGATTCCGCGGGCAGTGGAGATACTTCAGTCCTTCGTTCCAACAGAAGCATTCTCGGTGCTTCAAGCCGATACGTACGTGGATTTCTATCTGCGGCTGGTTATTCTCTTTGGTGTTTCTTTCCTGCTCCCCGAGATCCTCGTGGCGTTGAACTTCCTTGGCGTGCTGAGCTCGAAGGCCATGCTGCGCGGTTGGCGATGGGCCGTGCTGGTTGCCTTCACCTTCGCGGCAATTGCCAACCCGCTGCCCAGCCCTTGGCCAATGATTGTTCAAGCGATGGTGCTGGTAGTCCTCTACTTGTTGGCCGTTCTGATTTCGTGGATTCGTGAGCGGTACAAGCTCTATGGGCGGCGGCTGCGCCCGGCGAAGCATGCAGATGAGGTTCCTTCGCCGCCTGTCCCCAGTAATTCGGTTCCCAGCCCCCATCCTGCCTCAGCTCCCGCTTCTGCCGTTGGCCCGGTACCGACTGGCAACACCTACACCGCACCGGTACCGGCACCTGCACCGAGCACCCCGAAAGCACCGTCTGGCGGCGACTCGGTTCCCGGCATGAGCGCTGCGCCAGCTCCCGCTTCTGCCGCTAGCCCGGCACAAACCGACAGCTCCTACACGGCACCGACGCCTGGCATGGGTGCTGCGCCAGCGATGGGTCCAGATTCCTTCACTGATCCGGTCCCGAGCATTGATCCTGCCCACGTGGCAGCCGTGATTATTCTGGCCGGAGGAACAGCGAAACGCATGGGTGGCGTGTCCAAACCCGACGTTGTGGTGGGTGGCCAACGGCTGTTGGACCGCGCCTTGGCCGAGGTGGGAGCGGCGGTGCCGGGAGCACCGATCGTTGTGGTGGCTCCGCAAAGTGTTTCCGTACCTAAGGGTGTTATTCGCGTACTGGAGTATCCGCCATTGGGCGGCCCGATGGCCGGGATCTCAGCCGCATTGGGCGCTATTCGATCCCTTCAGACGTACCGGCCCGATGGCTTCATCGCTCTGCTGACATGCGACGCTCCGCTGGCACCACGCCTGTATCCAAAGCTGATCGAGGCGGCGATCGCGCCGCAGCAAGATTCTGGCCAGCTCGTGGCCGGCGCGATCCCCGAGTTTGTGGGAGCAGATGGCAATCGGCACAGTCAGTTCCTTCACGGGGTTTTTCGCGGAGGTGCGCTGGAGCAGCTTACGGCCGGTGATGTTCGCGATACGTCAGTGCGCGCCGTATTCGGCCAATTAAGGCTTAATCGAGTTGACGACGCGGACCGCGTTGGTATGGATGTGGATACTTGGGACGATGCGAAGGCCCTCGAACAACGCCTCTCAAGCGAGCACAGCACGGATAAGAATGTTGGCATCGAGCACAATACGCCGTGAAATCACGAGGTGGCTGCATCTTCCCGCTGCTCAGCCCGACGCGCCCTCCGCGCCGCATCAAACTCGGCCACTACCTCATCTTCGTCGATACCCTCCTCTGTCATTATTTGCCTGTAATTAGCGATCAGTCAGCGGCAGGCACGGGTTCTTCCCGGCGATGTTCCTTTTTCTCCCGCCGCTGCAGCATGAACTCTTCGTGTTCGAGCTGCCGCTGTTTTCTCGCGGCTTCTCGTTCTTCTCGTGGCACCCAGATGGCCGGACGCTTCCCGCCACGAATCCCGAGGAACCACCAGAGGGCTTCGATGAAAACTGCGGCCACGAGTCCGATGAGCGTGCCTACCAACATGGCGTCAAGGTTGGAGGAATCCAGCATGAAGATGCGCTGGGTGACATCCAGATTGAAGATCAGGCCGTAGCCAGCAAGTGGGAGAAGGATAAGTGCGATCTTCCACCACTCATATGGCCGAGCGACAACGGCGAGCACCCAGGACGAGCCAATGATGAGTGCGAGGAGGGCGGCAGTTGGGGCTTGGGCTCCATGAGCCCCAACAAAGTCAGGATTCCGGACCAGCATGTACGTGGTGAAGGACGCGACGGCCACGGCTAGGCCGCTGGGAAGCCCGAACGTCATGACGCGGCCAACAAAGTGGGGCCGCGCCTTGTCATTATTCCGTGGGAGTGAGAGAAGAAAGGCAGGGATTCCGATGGTGAACCAGCCGGTGATCGTGACGTGTATGGGTTGGAAAGGGAAGGGGACAGAAAACAGCAGCACAAGAATCGCGAGAATGGAGGAATACACGGTCTTTGTGAGGAAGAGCTTCGCTACCCTCTCGATGTTGCTGAGAACCCGGCGCCCTTCAGCAACCACATACGGCAGAGTCGCGAACTTGTCATCCAGCAACACGATCTTCGCAACGGACCGTGTGGCGGATGTCCCTGACCCCATCGCCACACCAAGATCCGCATCCTTCAGGGCAAGAACATCGTTGACGCCGTCGCCCGTCATGGCCACCGTATGGCCAGCCTTCTGCAGGGCCGCCACCATTGAACGTTTCTGCTGTGGCGTTACGCGCCCGAAGACCCGAGAGTTATTGACGGTCCGATCCCAGTCCTCATCTTTGATGGATCTCGCATCAACGGGATCGCCCGCGTCCATCCCGAGCGACTCGGCAACAGCACCAACGGATGCCGCATTATCCCCAGAAATAACCTTGACTTGAACGTCTTGGCTGGCAAAGTATTCGAGCGTTGGCCCGGCATCGGGCCGCAGCTGCTGGTCAAGCACAATGAGTGAAACTGGCGAGACATCACCGGGCGCTGCATCATCCGTCACCGCCACGGAGGCTTCGCCCAACAACAACACGCGCAGGCCATGGGCGGCGAGCCGGCTGGCCTCTTCTGCTGCTGGTGCATTGTGTGCCGCAAGGACGTCCGGAGCCCCCAACACCCAGTTCTGGCCGTTGGTGAAGCTGGTGCCGCTCCATTTGAGCGCGGAGGTGAAGGGCTGAGCGGACTGCACTGCCCAAGGATCCTTGGCAATACCGATGGCCTCGATGATCGCGGCCATCGAAGCATTCGGGGTTGGATCTGCTGCGGCCAACTGCCGCAGCGCCTCGGTGGCCAACGCCTCCCGCTCTGAGCGATCCCCAGAAGCATCCGTCCTGATCGCACTATCGGCGAGAGCGCCATCAGCCTTCAGTAGCTGCAGCTGTGAGAATGCCAGCTGGTTTTCCGTGAGGGTTCCGGTCTTGTCCGCACACACGACGTCCACGTGGGCCAAGCCCTCGATTGCTGGAAGCTCGTTGACCAAGCACTTTCGCCTACCCAGCCGAATCACGCCCAAGGCAAAGGCGGTAGAAGTAATGAGTACGAGGCCTTCGGGAATCATCGGCACTAGGGCACCGGTAACTGACAGAATGATTGCCCGCCAGTCAGATTCGCCCACGCGAATCTGGCCAACAATGGTCAAGATCCCAACGGGGATCAGGATCCAGGTGATGGTTTTCAAGATCCGGTTGATGCCCGCTTGGAGATCAGAATGAACCAGTGAGAACTTGGATGCCTCGGCAGTCAGCTGCGCAGCATAGGAATTCTTTCCCACACTAGTTGCCCGGTAGGCACCGGTTCCCGAAGCCACGAAGCTACCCGAGAGGATCGAATCTCCAGCATTCTTGGCTACGGGATCGGATTCGCCAGTCAGGAGAGATTCGTCCAGCTCAAGATTGAAGGCCTCCACCATTTCGCCATCCACGATGATCTGGTCACCAGGCTTGGCGATCAAGATATCGTCCAGCACAATCTCCTCTTGTGCCAGCTCGTATTCGCGGCCCTCACGGCGTACGTGAGGCCGAGCCTCGCCAACCACGGCCAGCGAATCCAGAGTGTGCTTGGCGCGCAACTCCTGAATGATTCCGATGATGGAGTTGGCCACGATCAGCAGGCCGAAAGCTCCGTTGATCCACGAACCCGTAGCCATCACCAACACGAAGAGAATCCCAAGCAGAGCGTTGATGCGCGTGAACACGTTAGCCCGAACGATTTCACCAACACTCCGGCCCGAACGCGGAGGCAATACATTGGCTTGGCCCGCCTCACGGCGCGCGGCAACCTCATCTTCATTTAACCCTAAAGTGCGGGGATCTCCATGCTGGCTAACGGGCATAACGATGACGTTAGCAGGATTCTATGAACGTTCGGTGAAGACGCCCACTGCACGAAAATCCCCGCCGATACCAGAGATCGGCTCACGCCACGAAGGCTGGGATGGGGGATCGCGGGGCGTTCGCCGTCGTCGTCAAAAACAAACTATCCGGGCTGCCCACGTGTCCGAAGCAGCGAAAGTACCATTCGCCCAGCCACAAAGGCCTGGAATGCAGCGAACAAGTAGTTACCCAGCTGGGGCGGGATCGCGACGGCAGAGAACACGCCAAGCGGGGACGTCAGGCAGGCGGCAATGCCCAAAACCAGAGCCGCTTGTAGATCCACGTTCTTGCGCCGCAGATTGCCGATCGTGCCGGAGATCGATGTGGGGATGATGACCGCAAGCGACGTACCCTTCGCGATAAGATCGCTCGCGCCGAAGCCGACGATCATGCTCGGGACCAGAATGACGCCGCCGCCCACGCCCACAAGGCCCGCGAGCGTGCCCGTCACCAAGCCAACACCCACTAGCGCAATGCCCGAGGCTGTGCTGATTTCGATCGAGGCGCCGCGGGGCGGAATCACCGTCACCATGGAGATAATCGAGATCGCGAGGAACACCACGAATGCCCACCGAATCGTCCTCGTGGAGAGCCGGTTGAGGAGGTAGGCGCCCAACTGCGCACCCGTGATCGAGCCGATGATGAGCAGCCCTACCGCCGCCCAATGCACCGAGTCATGCGCAACATACGTCACCACGCCCACCGCCGCAGGGAACACCATCGCCGCCAGCGAGGTCCCCGACGCCCTGCGTTGATCAAACTTCGCAAACGCCACCAGCGCCGGCACCATAATCACGCCGCCGCCCACGGCGAAGATCCCCGAAAGGAAACCCGTGGCGAGCCCGATCAACACGATGGGCAGCCAGCGGCGCTGGGGGGCGGCCGCTTTCTCTTCCCTAGGCGGTTCGTTCGCGTTCACAGGCACTCTTTTCGCTTCTTCTGATGATTGCTCGCATGGCGTGCATTGTGCTGGGTACTTCGTGCATCGTGCATTGTGC
>NZ_JBQCZW010000027.1:0-35972 GCF_052089425.1 Ancrocorticia sp.
ACGAATCCCCAGAAACCGTCCTCGCAGCTTGACAAACAACATAGGGGCACCCCCCTGTGAACGTGAGCATACAACTCTGTGCGAGTTACCCGCTATACGTTTTCGAAAACTTCTCACAATCCGAGCAATTCCCATGATGTCGGTGTATTTCGGTTGCACTTTAGCTTTAGCTGTGATCATAAGAATAGACGACGACGGGAAGCTCCGTGCGTACGTGGAGTCCCGTCGTCGTCGTTATTAAATACTCGTGAAACGAACTAGCTGAGGCTGGACTTGCCCATGGCCTCGCCCTTGTCGAACTTGACGTCGCGGGCGGCGGCAAGCTGGGAGGTGAGTCCGAAGATCTCGATGAATCCCTTAGCGTTGGCTTGGTTGTAGGAATCGCCCTCGTCATATGTGGCCAGATTGAAATCGTAGAGCGAGCTCTCCGAACGGCGGCCGGTCACGGTGGCGCGGCCCCCGTGCAGGATCATGCGGATATCGCCGGAAACGTACTCCTGGGTATCGCGGATGAAGCAATCCAGCGAACGCTTGAGCGGGGAGAACCACTGGCCTTCGTACACCAGATCCGTCCAGCGATCGGTGACCGAGCGCTTGAAGCGCGCCTGCTCGCGATCCAGCGTGACGTTCTCCAACTCCTTGTGGGCCACGTGCAGGGCCATGGCGCCGGGCGCCTCATAGATCTCGCGGGACTTGATGCCCACGAGGCGATCTTCAACGATGTCGATTCGGCCGATGCCCTGGGCACCTGCGCGGCGGTTCATTTCCTGAATCGCCTCCAGCGGGGTGACTGCCTTGCCATCAATGGCCACCGGAATGCCCTTATCGAAGGTGAGCGTCACTTCATCAGGAAGCGGCGGGTAGGTGGGATCATCGGTGTAGTTGTACACGTCCTTGGTTGGACCGTTCCAGATATCCTCAAGGAAGCCGGTTTCGATGGCGCGGCCCCACACGTTCTGATCGATGGAGAACGGGTTGTGGTGGGTGGTTTCGATCGGAAGATGATGCTTGTTGGCGTAGTTGATGGAGAACTCGCGGGTCATCGCCAGATCGCGCACGGGTGCGAGGCACTTCAGGTCAGGTGCCAGCGAGGTAATGCCGTTTTCGAAACGAACCTGATCGTTGCCCTTGCCTGTACAGCCGTGGGCCACAACGGTGGCACCAAACTCGCGGGCAGCGGTGACAAGATGCTTGACGATGGCCGGGCGCGAAATCGCGGAAATGAGCGGGTAGGCATCCATGTACATGCCGCCGGCCTGTAGCTGGGGCATGCAGTATTCTGCGGCGAACTCATCGCGCGCATCCGCCACGTAGGCCTCAACCGCTCCGCAATCGAGTGCTCGCTGGCGTACGGTTTCCAGATCCTCGCCGCCTTGGCCCAGATCCACGGCCACGGTGATGACCTCCATGCCGGTTTGTTCGCCAATCCAGCCGATGGCCACCGATGTGTCCAAACCACCCGAGTATGCGAGAACTACGCGATCTTTATGCTGTGCCATGATTACTTCCTAGCCTGGTTGCTGTTAAAACTGTGTGAATCTATTTCAGATCGAGAAGGTGCTCTCGAAGTGCTGTGGCGGCTTCATCGCCAGTGGTGATGACGAGGACCGTATCGTCGCCTGCGATACATCCCTGAACGTCATCGAGGAGTGCTCGATCAAGGCCGGACGCGAGAAGCTGTGCAGCGCCCGGCGGGGTTCGGAGCACAAGGAGGTTTCGTGCCTGCTGGACGCTGATGAGCACCTCGGCCGCCCAGCGCGAGAGCTGGACGCGGGCGCCCTGAGTGGCGGCTTGGACTTCCTCGGGTTCTGGCACGCGATAGTACTGTGTGCCGCTGGCGTCCTTGACCTTGACCGCGCTCATCTCATCGAGATCGCGGGACAGGGTGGCCTGCGTGACGGAGATGCCTTCTTCGCGCAGGCGCTTCTTCAGACCGGCCTGAGAGCCGATTTTGTCCTTGACAAGGATCTGAGCAATGAGGGCTTGGCGTGCCGAACGCGTTCCCGGGATGAATGCTTCAGCCATCAGGCCTCCTGAAACTCGTGGGAGCGCTCTGCCATAAGCGCGGTGAATGGGGCAAGATCGCTTTCGCTCACGATGAGCGGTGGCGCCAGTCTTATTGTATGGGGATTCGGGGCGTTCGTGATGAAGCCTTTCGTTAGGAGTTCGTCACGAACGCGTGTGGAATCGTGGACGCCAATAGCCAGCAGCAAGCCGCTCCCCCGCACCTCGTATCCGGCGGCCTCCAGCTGAGACCGGAGCCAGAGACCGGTATCGTGGACGTGGGTAAGGAGCGCCTCTACCTGCATCAGGGTGGCAAGGGCAACGGCGCTGGCTACCGGGTTGCCTGCGAATGTGGAGCCGTGACTGCCCGGGGTGAAGAGTTCGCCCGCGGCGCCCGCCCCCACGCATGCGCCGATCGGGAAGCCTCCGCCCAGGCCCTTGGCCAGAGTGACCACATCGGCTTGGACCCCGCGTGAGGCCAGCCACTGGCCGGTGCGCCCGATACCCGTTTGGATTTCATCGATCACGAGGAGCGCTCCCGCGGCGTCACACAACGCGCGGGCGTGGGACAGCAGGCCATCCGGCAGGGGCATAACCCCCGCCTCCCCCTGGATGGGCTCCATGAAGATGGCCGCCACGTTGCCACCCGCAAAGGCTGCGTCGAGGTCACGGGCGGTGGGCTCCACGAACTCGACCGTTCCAGCCAGCGGTGCGAACTGGTCCTTGATCGCTGGCTTGTCCGTTAGGGTGAGGGCGCCAAAGGTACGGCCATGGAAGGCATGGGTCAGGGCGAGGATGCGGCCGCCGGGCTTGTGCAGGCGCACAATCTTGAGGGCGGCCTCCACCGCCTCAGTTCCCGAGTTGGTGAGAAACACCTTGACCGGCCGCTCGTATCCTGACTGGGCGAACACGTCCTGAATCTTCTCACCCAGTTCCACTTGCGGCGTGCTCGTGAAGAAGTTGGAAATGTGGCCGAGCGTTCCCACCTGTGCCTGGACCGCCCCTACAATCGCCGGATGGGCATGGCCCAGCGCGTTCACGGCAATTCCGCCCAGCAGATCGAGGTAGCGCTTTCCATCTGCGTCCCACACGTAGGCTCCTTCGCCGCGCGTGAGCGCAAGCTGGGGCGCCCCGAACGTATTCATGAAGGCGCGTTCGTAGCGGTTGATCATCGTTTCGTTGGTGCTCATATCTCGCTCCCTTCGGTGTGGGCCTGGGCAGTTGGCTCCCATTGGACCTGTGTGCCGATGCCGGAGTTTGTGAACACTTCCAGCAGCATCGAGTGAGCCATCCGGCCATCAATCACGTGGGCTTGGCTCACTCCCCGATCCACGGCCCGCAGGGCCGCTTCCATCTTGGGTGCCATCCCAGAATCCAAGGTGGGAAGGAGTTCACGCAGTTCATTCGCGGAAATCGAATCCACCAGCGATGATTTGTCTGGCCAGTTCAGGTACAGCCCCTCAACATCCGTCAGCATGATGAGTTTGCGCGCCCCTAGCGCAACGGCAATGGCGCTGGCGGCCGTATCCGCATTGACGTTGAGGACCTCACGCGGGCAGGCCACATCGATAGCCACGGTGGACACCACGGGGATTCTGCCCGAGTCCAGCAGATCGGTGATCGCCACCGGATCCACTTCCACCACATCGCCCACGTGGCCAACATCTACGGGCACGCCATCAACCGTTGCGGTGCGGCGCTTGGCGCGCAGCATCCCCGCATCTTCGCCGGATAGGCCCACCGCGTACGGGGCATCTTCGTTGATCAGGGACACCAGCTCACGCTGGACCTTGCCCGTCAGGACCATCCGCACCACGTCCATCGCATCGCGCGATGTCACGCGCAGCCCGCCACGAAACTCCGATTCAATCCCCACCCGCTGGAGCATCGCATTGATTTGCGGCCCGCCGCCGTGCACCACCACAACCTTGATGCCCATGTGGTGCAGGAACACGATGTCCTGAGCGAAGGCGGCCTTCAGGTGTTCGGACACCATGGCATTACCGCCGTATTTGATCACGAAAGTTTGCCCTGCGAACTCGCGGATCCACGGGAGGGCTTCAACAAGCACCTCCGCCTTGTGCTGGGCCGTTGCCAGCCGGGTCAGAAGCTCGCTCATGATGAATACGCCGAATTCTCTTGAACATAGCCGTAGGTCAGATCGTTCGTTAACACGCGAACATCCTCCGCCCCGGCCTTGAGGTCAATATCGATCTGCACGCCCCGGCCCGTCATGTCCACGAGTTCGCGCGGTTCGCCCACGCCGCCGGCCCGGCATACCATCACGCCGTTGATGGACACGTCCACCACCGAAGCGTTGAACGGGGCCACGGATTCAGGCACCGTACCCAACGAGGACAGCACACGCCCCCAGTTCGGATCATTGCCAAACACCGCGCACTTGAGCAGGTTGGAGCGGGCAACGGCGCGCGCCACGGCCAAGCCCGCGTTCTGCGAGGAGGCGCCGTGAACGTTGATTTCAATATCGTGGGTGGCGCCTTCGGCGTCCTGTATCAGCTGCTCTCCGAGATCTTGGGCCACCGCGATGAGGTGCTCGGTGAACTCCTCCGGATCGGGGTGAACGCCCGAGGCCCCGGAGGCCATGAGGATCACCGTATCGTTGGTGGACATGCAGCCGTCCGAATCAATGCGATCGAGCGTTTCGCCCATCGCGACCTTGAGGGCGGCAGCAGCCTCATCCTTTTCCAGCACGGCGTCCGTTGTGATCACTACCAGCATGGTGGCCAGCTGCGGCGCCAGCATTCCGGCGCCCTTCGCCATGCCACCGATCGTGTAATCGCCCGAATACACGGAAGTTTTCGGCCGCGTATCTGTGGTCATGATGGCCACAGCGGCCGCGTCTCCGCCGGTTTCGGACAGCTGGGAGCACGCCTCGCGCACCCCAGTCCGCACGGCGTCCATATCGAGCGGCTCGCCGATCAGGCCGGTTGAGCAAATCGCAACATCCGTGGGTTTCACCCCGATTTCGGAGGCCACCATATGCGCCGTTGCCACCGTATCTGCGTAGCCCGGCTCCCCCGTGCACGCGTTTGCACCGCCCGAGTTCAGGGCCACCGCCTTCAGAGCATTATTCCCTGTGACCTCGCGCGTCCATTGGACAGGAGCCGCGTACACACGGTTTGCGGTAGTGACAGCCGCGGCTACGTCCAGAGGGCCGTTATTGACGACGACGGCGAAGTCCTCGCCTCCCTTATCCTTCAAACCACAGGCAACTCCCGCAGCGGTGAATCCACGTGGTGCGCTCACACTCACGGTGCTACTCCATTCACAGTCAAACCAGTTGTTTCTTCTAATCCAAGCGCCAGATTGATGGATTGGATCGCCGCGCCTGCGGTTCCCTTACCCAGATTGTCGATCGCGCAGGTGACGGTGATTCGCTCGCCGTCCCTGTCCAGCACCGGGCAGATGAGCACGCCGTTGGAGCCAAGCACGCTCGCGGTGGCGGGCTGGGAGTTCGTGACGTTGATGAACGGCTCGCTGGCATAGGCGGCGGTGTAGGCCTCCAGAACATCTGCTTGAGTGGTTCCCGCCGCGGGTATGGACACGGTGGCCAAAATGCCGCGGGACATGGGCACCAGCACCGGCGTCATGACTAGCGAGGCGGTGTGCCCGCCGGCGGCCTGAAGATTCTGAGCGATCTCCGGGATGTGGCGGTGGCTGCCGCCCACACCGTAGGCCACGGCGTTGCCAAGGCCTTCGCTGGCCAGAAGGTGGGGTTTGAGGGACTTACCGGCTCCCGAATAGCCCACCGCAAGGCTGGCGACGATTCCCGTACCCTCACTGAGCCCGGCCGCGATGGCTGGCTGCGCCGCAAACGTAATTGCCGATGCGTTGCATCCTGGCGCTGCGATGCGCGTGGAGGCGGCCAACAATTCGCGCTGGGAGGGCCCTTCTTCCCTGATCAGCTCCGGCATGCCGTACGTCCACGGCTCTGCCGCTTCGGTGCCGTAGTAGGCTTCCCAGTCCGCGGCTGAGGCCAGGCGATGATCCGCGCCAAGATCCACAATGAGGCAGTCTGGGTTCAGATCTTCGATAGCGGAAGTGACTTTCGCCGATGCGCCGTGAGGTAGGCCAAGGATGGCGATATCGGATTCAGCCAGCAGATCTGCCCGGGTTTCGGACACCTGCATTCCTGCGAGTGATTGAAGGTGTGGCTGATAATCCTCAATCGGGCCACGGGCCGTGCCAGCGCACAGCGGGCCAACCGTCAGATCGGGATGGCCGGCAACGAGCCGTAAGGCCTCTCCACCCGCATATCCCGTTGCTCCCGCAACTGCTACCCGTAACGTCATATGCATAACTATACGCAGTTATGCATCACTCCTAAGTCTCGTCCGCAATGAGTTATCACACACGCAGGCCTTGAACCGCATGAATGTTCTCCACAAAACCGCCGTACGCGTCAATCTCCTGCCGCAATGGAACAAGTACTTGGGATTCAGCGGCCTTGGTCAGCTCACGCCCCACCCCGGCATGCACACGTTCTGAGGCACGGCGGGCCCCTCGCGCCAACAGCGCCCGACCAATCAGGGCACCGAGTAACCCGGCAGCAAGGCCCACACCCAACAGCACGGTGGGCAGGGCAACCGGCCCAAGGGCGGGCGGTTCGGGGAACTGAATGTGGAAGGCGGCGCTCACCCATAAAACGATGAGCCACGCCAGCCCGGCGAGCGCCACGGCCCCCATCAGCCATTGGAATATCAGGGCCAGATACCACCAGAACGGATTCTTCTGGCCTAGGTTCACGTCAGCCACGAGTGAGGCACTCTGGCGGGCAAGATCACCCGCGCTTTTTTCACTGTCAGTTACCACGTCACGGCGCCAACGGCGCGGCAGGTTGGCCGCAGCCTCGGATGAATAACGATGCACACTCGCGCGGGCAATAGCCAGCTGCCGTTCCTGCGGAGCTACCTTTTCCTCAACGCTTAAGTCTCCGCCCAGCGGATCAGCCCCGGAATGCAGCCATGCTGTGCCCACCCAGTCCACACGCCTCTTACCACGTTCGCGGTAGGACACGGCGGCGGCATCGGCAAGCTGGTTGGATCCCGAGGAAGCTAACACGGCATCAGATACGTGTGTAAAAGCCGCCAGAGGCTCCGGCACCTGAACAGTGCCGTCCTCCGATTCAACAGCCTTGGCGATCGATTCGGCCTGCGAGCGCAGATCAGCAGCTAGCCTTCGAACGGCAGCCTGCTTCGAATCGTGCACGTGACCGATGGCCTCTTGAAGCTCGCGGATTCCTCGTCCTGTGAGCGCGGACGTGGGGATCACACGGCCCTCAAAAGACTCCAGTGCAAAGAGTTCCTCCATGTGGGAGAGCACATCGGGAAGCTCGTGTGGGCCTAGGCGGTCCGTTTGGTTGAACGCAACCAGATTGGTGGCCCCGTGCCGGCGGTATTCGCTGAGGTAATCATCGTGCCACACTGAATCGGCATACTTTTGCGGATCAACAACCCACACGATCAGATCGGCACGCGCCAGAACATCCTTGGCAACGCGGCGATGGGCATACTCCGTGGAATCGATATCGGGCAGATCCACAAGGACCAGCTGGGAGTTCCCAGTAGATGGCAAGTTGGTGGAGGTGGCGGTCTGTTCGATCCCAAGCCACCGAGTCAGTGCGGTGACGGGAACACCCGTCACGGCTAGGGCACTGGACGTGGTGGGGCGCCGCGCAGTCACGTGCGCCAGCTTCTCTCCCACAACTGCGTTCATCAGTGATGATTTCCCTGAGCCGGTGGCACCGGCAAACGCCACAACCGTGTGCTCTGTTCCTTCTGCACGGCGCCCGCGCACTTTCACCAACAGATTCTGGCCGGCGGCCACGAGATCATCGTCCAGATGCCCGCTTGCCGCACCCAGTGCGTTCTCCAAGCACAGGATCGCCTCTGGCAACGTCAATGTGTTCACCGCAGTCTCCTCCCGCACGCCTTCTCCACGTCCGCATAGGCAGCCTCGAAGCGTGCCGGAGCATCTTCATCAACGCCCAGAACGCTCAAGCACTCCTCGAATGGCCTGGCTTCGGCAGCAAAGAATTCGGTCACCGCCTGCTCCAAATCTGATCGCGCACGGGCTGCCATGCGGCGAACCGCATCCTCGCCGAACACCGCTTCAAGCAGGCGCTGAGCCACGAGAGCAGTACCGCCGGCAACCGCAACCTCTCCCCCAGTCAAACCCGCGGTTGAGGCAAAGATGACGATCATCAGTGCGGCACCCACAACGTTCACTCCCACGGACAGGATGCGTGCGGTGGCCTTCTTGTCCTTGCCCGTGGAACCGATGGCCTCAGTGAGGCTCTGGTGCCAATGGTGCACAAGCTCCTGAGCCGCCTCGGTGCGTTCCTCGCTGCTGCGCACGGTCATTTCCGCCGCCGTCAGAACATTGGTGGATTCGGGCCGATCAATCCACTGGGCCTCAAGCCGGGAGATCGCCTGCTCCGCTTCGGATACAAGCAGTGTGACGAGGGAATCTTGTACCGCTTCCTCCACTCGCTCACCGCTAGGCGTTCCACCGGAAAACCAGGCGGAAATACGATCACGCAAGGAGGCAACGCCGCTTTCTAGCTTCCTCATCCACTCGCCGGTGCCCACCACTTCTTGCCAGCGGTGAAGCACCTCTCCGCGCAACACTGCGCCATCCGCAACAAGAGAATCCATTGCTTGGGACGCCTGCGCGAACGATTCCGCGAGTTCACGTTCCATGCGGGAATAGGCATCCGATTGCTCAACCAAACTACTGCCGATGATCGAACGCTGATCAAACAGAGCGCGCACAGCGCCCTCCAAGGTTTGACGCGCGACTGAGGCCCGTGCTGTTCTGTCAGATGCAAGTCCGGCTAGCCATGTCCGAACCGGTTCAACGTCCTGTTCTGGGATGAGCCCCGAATCATCCAGTGATTCAGAAATCATGAACAGGGGCGCCGCGCCCAGACCATGGGCAACCAACCGCTCGGAAAGATCGGGCCGAATTTGGCTTCCAATCCCGGGCGGTACTCGGTTCAAGACCACCGCCACAACGATGTCACGTGCCGCCGCTTCATCCAGCAGCGCCCACGGAATCGCATCGCCGTATCTGGCTGCCGTGGTGACAAAGATCCAGAGATCTGCAGCCTGGAGCAGCTGGCCAGCCAACCGGCGGTTCTCTTCAACAACAGAATCAATATCCGGTGAATCAAGGAGCGCCACTCCGGCGGGAACCCCTGACGCTGCTCTCACTTGCAACTCGTTGATCAGCCCTGCATTGTTCGCATCGGGATGGCTGCTGCCACCGCGCACACGTGTCAGGTGAGGAAGAATCCTCGTATCGTTGAACCATGGTCCCTCCGTTGGCGAATGGACCAGCAGGGGGCGCCGAGTGGTGGGGCGGATGGCGCCAGATTCTGCCACTCCCTCCCTCACAAGAGAATTGACCAGCATCGATTTACCCGAGCCCGTGGAGCCTCCAACAACTCCTAGAAGTGGCGCTTCGAGCGCCTCGTAGCGCGGGATGATGTAATCCTCGAGCTGGTGCACGATATCGTCGCGCGCCTCGCGGCCGCGTTCACGGTGAGGCGCAGTGAGCGGGAACTGAAGCCCTTCCAACACAGCGTGTAGGGCCTCCAGTTCTTTGACCGGATCGGATTCGCGCACCGTGAGCATCATGAGTTCTGGATCAACTCCGGGTAGAGATCGCTGGCAACCGGCTCCCATGTCAGTGGATCGGCGCCCACCTGTTCACCGGATCGGATGTCCTTGACCTGTTCGCCATCTTCGGTCGCGAACCACACGTAGGGAATACCCCGGCGGTCCGCGTAGCGAATCTGCTTGCCGAACTTCGCGCTGTTGGGAGAAACATCCGCGCTGATGCCGCGCTTGCGCAGCTCCATCGCAGTTTTCTCACTGTGGCGCCGCTCCGATTCATCGTTGACTGCCACCAGCACACATGTGGGCACTTTGCGACTGGGAGCCAGAAGGCCTTGATTGATGAGCCTCGAGATGATTCGGGACACTCCAATGGACAGGCCAACGCCCGGATAGGCGCGTTTGCCATCGTTGACCAGCGAATCGTAACGGCCACCCGAACACACCGATCCGAGATCCTCGTGTCCGATCATCGTGGATTCGTACACGGAACCCGTGTAGTAATCCAGCCCGCGTGCGATCTTCAGATCGGCCACAACTGCACCCGGAATGAGCTCATTGGCCCCTTCGATCAAGCCCACAAGCTCCTCAAGCCCTTCGGCAAGAAGATCAGAGGTGTAGCCAAGCGCGTTAATCTGATCTGCCACACTGGCGTCCGTGCCGCTGATATCCGCGAGGGCAAGCGCCAGCTCTGCCTGTTGTGAGTTGGCTCCCACGCCCTCCTGCAGCATCTCTGTGATGGCGGCCGGGCCAACCTTATCCAGCTTATCCACGATCCGGAGGGTCTCCGCCACGTCCTCGATCCCGATAGCCTCGTAAAAGCCTTGGGCGACTTTCCGGTTCGAGGCACGCACCACAACGCGTGGAATGGGAAGCTTCGAGAGTGCATCCACCATGACCAATGGGAGCTCAATCTCGTGGTGGAAGGCCAACGTATCCGCGCCAACCACATCCACATCAGCCTGAGCGAACTCCCGGAACCGCCCATCTTGCGGGCGCTCGCCACGCCAGACCTTTTGAATCTGATAGCGCTTAAACGGGAAATCTAGCTTGCCCTTGTTCTCCAGAACATAGCGCGCCAAAGGAACCGTGAGATCGAAGTGCAGCCCGAGTTCTGCATCGTGGGCATCGCCGCCCTGAAGCCGGTTCAGGAGGTACACCTCCTTGGAGGTCTCCCCCTTGCGCAAGAGCTGATCCAATGGTTCGGCGGCGCGCGTTTCGATCCCCGAAAAGCCGTGGAGTTCAAACGTCTGGCGCAAGGTATCGAGAATGCGCTGCTCAACAATACGGCCGTCAGGCAGCCATTCAGGGAAACCGGATAGAGGGGCAATCTTCATGAGTACTATTCTTCCACGTTTTGGTTCTGTGCCACGCGCACCAACACACGCGGGACGTTTAGCCTAGTGCGTCCTTCAGAAACGGAGAATGGCGCAGTTCCCTCCCCATGGTGGAACTGGGTCCATGCCCCGGGAAGAAAATTGTGGCGGGAGGAATCACGGTGGCAAGGTGGCGAAGCGACCGCATAGCCGCCTGAGGATCAGAGCCAGGAAGGTCCGTGCGGCCCACACCATCACGGAACAGAACATCGCCGCTCAGCATCAGCGCGGAGCCAAAGGAACCTTCCGGGGTGCGCGCCGCCTGCGGGTCAGGAGCTATCCGTCCTGTCAGAGTGAAAACGCACGACCCTTCGGAATGGCCCGGGGCAGCGATCGCCGCAATCGTGATGCCCTGGACGATTTCGGCCCCGTCGTCGTCATAAAACTCATCGGGCAGAGCCACCGCGCCAATCGGCCTCTCCCACTCGTGACCGGAGTACTGGACAAACATGTTGACGTGCCCAAACGTATAACCGGCGGGATTCTTCAGCCGGTACAGATCCGGTTCCGGGATGTAGACGGGGGCTTTTCCCGCAACGGCAGCGCTATCCCACACGTGATCGCCATGGCCGTGCGTGCACAATACGGCGCCCAGATGCAGATTCTGGGCCGCCAACGTATCTCTCACCCAACCGGCCGCTCCAGCGCCCGGGTCAACTACTAAGGCCTCGCGCGTCCCCTCATCGGCGATAATGTAGCAATTTGCCTCGATAAACGTATTGGAGTAACGCAAGAAGATCATGGGACCACGCTATACGGGCCGGCGAGAATTTGCCACGAGCGCCGCCAATCTACAGGAGTTAAGCGAAGGTCACCTGACCGGGCAAAACATCGTAGACTAGTGCGGAAGAATGTTACGTACGGTGCTGTGCCACCGTCTCCACCAAGGAGCTCCCCATGAGTGATTCCACTCCAACACCCAAGCCGAAGCCACGCCCTATTCCGCGCCCTCGTCCCGTGGCGCCCAAGGATGCGGCACCAGCGCCGGCTCCGCTTGATCAGGCGGCAGCCTCAGCTGCGGCCGCATGGGGCCGCGTAGATTCCGAAGGAAACGTGTGGCTGCGATCGGATTCCGGTGAACGGATCGTTGGCCAGTACGCGGCCGGCGGCTCAACCGAGGATGCACTGGGCCTCTACGTGCGCCGCTATCTGGATTTGGCCGCACAGGTATCCCTCCTCGAATCGCGCGTTGGCAACGTATCCCCCGAGGAGTCCAAGGCTTCCCTGAAATCCTTGGACGAACAGCTCACCGAGCCCGCTGTGATCGGCGATGTGGAGGCACTGCGCACCCGCCTAGCCACCGTGCGGGAAATGGTTGATCAGCGCTCTGCCGAAGTACGGGCGGAACGCGAGGCTGCGGTGGCCAAGGCCATTGAGGAGCGAACCGCACTCATCGAACGCGCAGAAGAGATCGCCTCAAGCGATCCAGCCACCATTCACTGGCGTGACTCCCGCGAAGAATTTGGCCAGATCTTCGAGGCATGGAAATCCGCCCAGAAGAACGGGCCACGTATCGCTCGTTCAGTGGAAGAAGGACTGTGGCAGCGCTACTCCAAGGCACGCACGAAGTATGACCGTATCCGCCGCGCACACTTCGCCGAACGGGACACAGAGCGCGTTGAGGTTGTGGCACGAAAGAAGAAGCTCATTGCTCGCGCCGAAGCCCTCTCAGATTCCACGGATTGGGGCCCCACGGCCGGCCAGTACCGCGATCTCATGGACGAATGGCGCCAGGCCGGTAAAACCGCCCGCAAGGACGATGACAAACTGTGGGCGAAATTCCGCGCAGCCCAGCAAAAGTTCTTCGATGCCCGCAACTCCCACTTCGCCGAACGCGACGCGGAGTTCGAGGAGAACCTAGCAGCTAAGGTCGAACTGGTTGAGGAAGCCGAGACGATACTGCCCATCAAGGATCTGGACGCCGCACGCGAGAAGCTGCACAGCGTTCAAGACCGCTGGGAGGCAATCGGGATGGTTCCCCGCAATGAGGTGGGCCGCATCGAGGGCCGGCTTCGCAAGGTTGAGGATGCATTGCGCTCAGCCGAAGCAGAGAAGTGGCGCAAGTCCGATCCGCAGAAAAAGCAGCGTTCGGATGGAATGGCCGCTCAGCTTGAGAGCCTGATCGCGGAGCTGGACGATGAGATCGCAGCCGCCGAATCGGCGGGGAATTCCGCTAAGGTTGCCGAACTCCAAGACGCCAAGGGGGCGCGCGAGGCGTGGCTAGCACAGGTGACGAAGGACCTTTAAGATATCCACAGTCACTGTGGCCCCGCGATCCCTTCTGGGGATTGTCGGGGCCACATGTGTTTGAGCCGTGTCACACTATGTTATGGCAACGTGGCGCAACTCCCCCAAGCTTTCCAATACGGAGCGCCTGCTTGTGCACGATGGGTTGTACGAGGAGGTGGCGCCCGGCCGTGTGGTGGAGGCGGATCTGGCCGGAGCTCCTGCCTTACGGGCCAGTCAGCTAGCGCCGTACGTGCCGCGCGGCCATGTCACCGTGACGTATTCCGCCTGCTGGATCTATACGGGCTGGTGGCCGCGGGGCCGAATGCGCGAGGTATTCGCAGCTCATCCCCAGCGGACTAAACCGCCGGCCGTTTACCGGCACACGGTCCCCGAACAATTCACGCGCCGGATCGGCGGCCTTACCGTCACCACTCCCGCACGAACGGCCATCGATCTGCTCCTCTTGGAACCATGGGATGAGGCCGTGGAAGGGCTGCTGCAGCTGTATGGTGCGCATGTCACGTGTGCCGAGCTGGTGGCCCAAGCGAACATGGAATCGCGCAGGAAGCGCCTGCCGATGGTGCGGGAATTGCTCGCCCAGTTCGTGCAGTACATCGAATGGCGCGATGCTCTCGTAACAGATGCCGTCCGCGCGGCTGGAACCGCTGGCTCTCTTACTTACGAACCCGCCGCTGATCGCCCTTCTTAGAACCCGTGACGCGGTAGGCATCGTACACGCCCTCGATCTTTCGCATCTCGCGCAGCACCGTTTGCAGATGCCGGGGATCGGCCATTTCGAACACAAAGCTCGATGTGGCAACGCGCTCCTGAGAGGTGGAAATGGAGGCCTGCAAGAGGTTCACGCCGTTTTCGCTCAGAACCTTGGAGATGTCGTGCAGGAGACCCTGACGATCCAACGCCTCCACCTGAACCTGAACGAGGTACACGGCATCGGCATTATCGGACCAATCCACATCGATGAAACGCTCCGGTTCTTCGGTACGCATGGCGGACACGTTCGCGCAATCCGCCCGGTGAACGGACAGGCCATTTCCGCGCGTGACGAAGCCCACGATCTTGTCCGGCGGCACCGGTGTGCAGCACTTAGCCAACTTCACCAGAACGTCTGCCGATTCGATTGATTGGACAACAACGGCGCTATCCCCGGTTGCTGTGGGGCGGTGCTGGATCCGAGTAGGAGTGACCGCCTCCGCTAGTGTCTCTTCAACACCGGCTTCCCCGCCTTGAGACGTGATGAGCCGGCGCACCACGGTTTCGGAGGAGATGGCACCCTCCCCGATAGCGGCATATAGATCCGTGACGTCTTTACGGGACAGATCTTGGGCAACGCCGCGCAGCGTATCGTGGCTCATCAGCCGTTGCAGCGGCTGGTTCTTCCGGCGGATGGCGCGGGCAAGCTTATCCTTGCCCGTCTCCACGGCCTCATCACGGCGCGAATGCTTAAACCACGCTTTGATCTTCGAGCGCGCGCGCTGGGACGCCACAAATTCGAGCCACCCCTGAGAGGGCCCGGCATCCTCACCTTTAGCGGTGATGATCTCTACCGAATCTCCTGATTCAAGGCGGTGATCCAGAGTGACGAGGCGATCATTCACACGTGCCCCGACGGTTCGATGCCCAACCTCTGTGTGGACGGCGTAGGAGAAATCCACTGGTGTGGAGCCAGCCGGGAGCTCCATGACCTGGCCCTTGGGAGTGAACACATACACCTGATTGCCGGAGATTTCGTAGCGCAGCGAATCGAGAAACTCCGTAGGATCTGCCGTTTCGCGCTGCCAATCAACCAGCTGGCGCAGCCAGTTCAGCTGGGTCTCCTGCTCGCTGGTCTCTGGAACCTCTTGTGCGCCCTGTTTGACGTTCTCCTTGTAGCGCCAGTGAGCCGCCACCCCGAATTCGGCGCGCCTGTGCATCTCATACGTTCTGATCTGTACCTCAAGCGAACGCCCGCCCGGCCCAATCACCGTGGTGTGAATGGATTGATACAGGTTGAACTTGGGTGCAGAGATGTAATCCTTGATGCGTCCCTGAATGGGCGTGAACATCGTGTTAGTAATCCCGAGCGTCGCATAACAGTCCGGGATCGTCTCAACCAGCACGCGGATGCCCACGAGATCGTAGATATCCTCGAAATCCTTACCGCGAAGAATCATCTTCTGGTAGATCGAATAGTAATGCTTGGGACGGCCGGTGATCGTGCACTTGATATGGCCGTTCTTGAGTTCCTTCTCAAGGGATTCCTTGATATCGGCAATGTAGGATTCGCGTTCGGGCGTCCGTTCGGTCACCAACCGCTCGATCTCCGTGTACACGGCCGGGTACAGTGCCTTGAAGGACAGGTCCTCAAGTTCCCACTTAATGGAGTTCATGCCAAGGCGGTGGGCTAGTGGCGCATAGATCTCCAGCGTTTCGCGCGCTTTGCGGGAAGCATTCTCTTGGCTCACGTACTTCCACGTGCGGGCGTTATGCAGGCGATCGGCCAGCTTGATGAGGAGAACGCGGATGTCCTTGGACATCGCGATCACCATCTTGCGGACAGTTTCCGCCTGAGCTGCCTCTCCGTACTCCACCTTGTCCAGCTTGGTGACGCCATCAACGAGTAGCTCAACCGTTGGGCCAAATTCGTGACGAACCTGCTGAAGGGAGTAGCCGGTATCCTCCACCGTATCGTGGAGCAGCGCCCCGACGATCGTATCCTCATCCAGCCCGATCTCCGCCAGAATGGTGGCAACGGCAACCGGATGGGTGATATAGGGTTCGCCTGATTTGCGGGTTTGGCCGCGGTGGCAATCGTCCGCCACTTCGAAGGCGTGGATGATCCGCGACTTGTTCACATGCGCGGTACCCAACGCACGCATGAGCGGCTCAAGAATGGCAGGGAACTGAGGCCCGTTACGCCCTGCGAGCCAGGTCAAGCGGGACCGGACGCGTGGTTGTGTTTCACTCATTGTTCCCCCGTTCTTCTGAAGATAGTGTAGCTGGCATGCCACGCTTCTTATGCCTTAACGGACAAACCTCCCGGAGAATTCCGGAGGAGCTAGTGCAACGCTGATGCGCTAATAGGAGAGAATCGCGGCTACATCGCGTCCCTCAAGAGCGCCGCGCCCTCCAAGATCGAGCAGCTCGATCAGCACGCACAGGCCAACGGGAACCCCGCCTGCCTGCTCAACAAGATCGAAAGCGGCGTTAGCCGTGCCGCCGGTGGCCAGCACATCGTCCAAGATGAGCACACGCTGGCCATCCTCAACGGTAAATGGCTGAACTTCCATGCGCGCCGAACCGTATTCGAGATCGTAATCCACGCCTACAACCGGCCCGGGAAGCCTGCCAGCCTTACGGATGGTCACCATTCCCACGCCCAGCGCCACGGCCAGAGGGGCTGCGAGGATGAAGCCACGGGACTCGAGCCCCGCCACAGCGTCCACTTTGCCCCTATAGCGTTCGGCGAGCATGTTGATCAGGGCGCTAAACCCTTCGGTATCAGCGATCAACGGCGTAATATCGCGGAACAGCACGCCGGGGGCCGGGAAATCCTGAACCTCGCGCAGCCGCGCCTCTACCAGTGCAACTGTCTCTTCGGGGAACTGATTGCCTTCGCTCACTTCTTGCTCCTCTTCTTGCGTTTCGGTTGAGCGGAGTTTGACTTCCGGACGCCCGATCGGCGAATAACCCCATGATTCGGGCCAGCTCCACTGAGAATCTCGGAATCATCATCGCCGCCCTCACCATCGCCACGCTCCTCGCGTGCCGTGAGAACCTTCTGCGTGTGGTCCTTGATCGTTTGATTGGTCTGGGCCAGCGTCACAGCAATCGGTGACGCAATGTAGATGGACGAGATCGTTGAGAGTAACAGTCCAATGAACATCACCAACGCCAGATCCCGCAGAGTGCCGGCTCCGAGGAGCAGAACGCCGATGAACAGGATTGAGCCTACGGGCAGCAGGCTTGTCATGGACGTGTTGATCGAACGGATCAGCGTCTGGTTCACCGCAAGGTTCGTGGATTCCGCGAACGTGAAGGAACTCTGTTCCGTGACGTCAGCAGTATTCTCTCGTACCTTGTCAAACACCACCACGGTGTCATACAGCGAATACCCCAGAATCGTCAGCAGCCCGATCACGGTGGAGGGCGTGACTTCAAACCCGAACGCACAGTACACACCCAGTGTCACGATGAGGTCGTGGAACAGGGCGATGATAGCGCCCGCCGCGTTGCGCCAGCTCCTGAAGTACAGGGAAAGGCCCACCCCCACCAAAACAAGGAACACCACGAATCCGTTCATGGCCTTGCCCAAAATGTCCTGGCCCCACGATGGCCCAATGAAGGTGGATGTCACATCGGCACCATCCACATCGTAAGCATCGGCAAGCTGATTGCGGATCTCTTCGGTCTCCACATTGGAGAACTCGTCATTGTTGACGGTCTGCACACGGAGCGTGGTTTCCCCCACCTGCGCAACGCGAGCGGCATCGGTTACACCGTGCTCACTCATGACGTTTGAGGCGGGCTGCTGATCCGTGTTCTGAGTGTTGGAAACAGTGAACTGAGATCCACCGGTGAACTCGATACCCAGATTCAAGCGCACGGTAAACACGAGCGTGATGGACACGATCACGGCGAGGGCTGCAATGGAAAACCACAGCTTCCTCTTGCCGATGATGTCATACGATTTCTTACCTGTGTAGAGATCGTTCGCGTTGTACATGGACATCACAGATCATCCCCTTCGGCATCGCGCTTGGCGCGCCTGTCGCGGGCCCGCCGCTCCGCCAAACTACCCGCACGCTCGGCACTGCTATCGCCCACGGCCACAGGCTCCTTCTTCGTCGCGCGTGATGCACGGGATGTGCGCCCGGCCCCGCGGTAGCTTGGCTCGCGCCCAAGTGCGGCCGCATCCAAGCCGGAGAATTTCCGGCCCTCACCAAAGAACTTGGTACGGGTGAGCAGCGTCATGAGCGGGTAGGTGAACATCATGACGATCACAAGATCAATCACGGTGGTCAGCCCCAGCGTGAACGCGAACCCGCGTACGGAGCCCACCGCCAGGAAGTACAGGACCACAGCGCAGGCCAAGTTCACCATGTCCGCCACGATGATGGTGCGCTTGGCGCGGTTCCACCCGTGGTAGACGGCTGACTTCAACGGCCGGCCTTCACGGATTTCGTCGCGAATTCGCTCAAAGAACACAATGAAGGAATCGGCCGTCACACCAATCGAAATGATCAGTCCCACAACACCCGCCATAGACAGCCGATACCCCATCACCCACGAAAGCAAACACACCAAAAGGTAGGAGGTTGCGGTAGCCAGAAGAACTGACCCAGAGGCAACAACACCTAGCCCGTGATACTGCCACAGGAGGTACAGCACAACCAGAACCAGCCCGATGAGGCCCGCGATCAACCCGGATTCCAGAGAATCGGAGCCGAGTGTCGCAGAAATCTGCTCCTCGGACTGCACCTCAAAGTGCAGGGGTAGGGAGCCGAAGTTCAGCTGATTGGCCAGAGTTTTCGTGGTCTCGGCGTTCAGGCCAGGACCACTGATCTGTGCGCGCCCGTCAGGAATCGGTCTCTCATTCGATGGAGCGGACACAACCTGCCCGTCCAGCACGATGGCGAACTGATTCTGCGGTGAATCGAGGCCAGCGAGCCGGCCCGTGATATCTGCAAAGGAATCGGCGCCCTCAGAGTTGAACTCCATGGACACGATCCACTCATTGCGTTGCTGATCGAAGCCGGAGGACGCCTGCGTGATCTGGGTTCCCTCGATTTCGGCCGGGCCCACGATGTACTTCACTCCGGTTGTCGGATCACATGCCACCAGCGAAGTATCCGGATCGTCCTCACCGCGCGAGGTGGTGGCCTCCGCGCAGTTAATCGTCAGCGCATCGTAGGTGACCTGTTCGGTGACCCATGCCATGTCCGAACCGCTTGTTGGTTCGGTAGCCGGCTCGCTCGACAGCTCGCCATCGCCATCGGCATCCGCGATCTCCATGGCAGCATCGTGAAGCTCATCTTCGGTAAACGGCTCGGAGCTACCTTCGGACGGCGCGTCCTCACCCTCCGATCCTTCCACGGCTGCCTGCTGCTGCTCGTACACCTCACGCGTCAGCACGCCGGTATCGGCGATCTGAATGACGGCCCGCATGCGCAACACGGCGGAGGTGCGCACCAGATCAAGGGTTTCCTTTGACGGCGTGCCCGGAAGGCCCACCACGATGTTGCTTCCACCCTGAGAGGTAATCTCCGCTTCGGCAACACCCGAGGCGTCCACGCGTTGGCGGATGATCTCAATCGCCTGACTCACATCGTTTTGCGTGACCTCAGAACCATCCGTGGTTGTTGGGGTCAGGATAACCTGCGTTCCGCCCTCCAGATCAAGAGCGAAATCGGGGAGCCAGCGCGATTTATCCGTTGCGAGTGAGCCTGCCAGCAGGCCGGCCACCAGGGCGAAGATTAAGACAATAAGTAGGATCAGACGGCGCCACGGAGTGGGCTTAGCCGCCTTCTGTGAGGACGAGGGCATGTAGTTTTTCTTTCTAGTGCCTTTTCGAGGCGTTTAGGCCCACGCGGAACCAGAGGTGTTTTCTCCGCTATCGTCAGCGCGAGTTTCTGTGGCCTGTTCGCCTTCGATTTCTTCGTCCGAATCTTCGGCCAAAGGAAGCTCAGAAACCGCGTTAATCGAGGACCGCAGCCACACGGTTTCGTCGCCGCTCGGGGCTTGGAGGGTCACGGCATCGCCATCGATATCCACGATAGTTCCAAAGAAACCGGAGGTAGTCACCACGTTATTTCCGACGACGGCGGCGGCCTCCCTTTCAGCAGCCATCTTTTCGCGCATCTTCTTCGATGAACGTGACATCCACCAGAACATGAGAACCATCATCCCCAGAAGGACGACCATTGAAATTGAGGGATCCACGGATTACTCCTAGCAGTCACAAGACATGTACCGAAATAGTCTACTCAGCGCGTTCGCCTGCTGGAGCCAAAAAAAGGTGCGTTACATCTCTCTTGGTTCAGAGCTAAGTGAAAAGGGTGTCACTCTGCTCAGGAGGCACTAGCCCAAGGTGTTGCCACGCAAGAGCCGTCGCCGCCCTCCCGCGAGGCGTGCGCACAAGGAATCCCTCGCGTACAAGGTAGGGTTCGGCAACAGTTTCCACGGTTTCCGGTTCCTCGCCCACGGAAACGGCAAGGGTGGTGAGCCCAACCGGCCCTCCCCCGAAACGGTGGCATATGGCCTCGAGAACCGAGCGATCTAGCCGATCAAGGCCACGCTTATCCACTTCGAATACGTCCAGTGCCGCACGCGCGGCCGCCAGATCAAGCTTTCCATCGCCGCGCACCTGAGCCCAATCCTGAACGCGGCGCAAGAGACGGTTGGCGATGCGTGGGGTTCCTCGAGATCGCGAGGCGATCTCATTGGCCGCGTCCTGGCTGAGGTCCGCATCCAACTTGATGGCGTTACGCTCCACAATCGTGGACAGTTCACTATCTTCGTAGTATTCGAGGTGACCGGTAAACCCGAAACGATCGCGCAACGGAGCTGGCAACAGCCCGGCTCTGGTGGTTGCTCCCACCACGGTAAAGGGCGGCAACGGCAGCGGAATTGATGTGGCACCTGGACCCTTGCCCACCATGACATCCACCCGGAAATCTTCCATCGCAAGATAGAGCATTTCCTCGGCTGTGCGCGCCAAACGATGGATCTCATCGATGAACAGAACATCGCCCTCCTGAAGAGAGGAGAGCACGGCGGCCAGATCGCCCGAGTGTTGAATCGCGGGCCCCGAGGTCAGGCGCAATGCACCACCCACCTCGCTCGCGATGATCATGGCCAGCGTGGTTTTTCCGAGCCCTGGCGGCCCGGACAACAGGACGTGATCGGGTACCTTCCCGCGCCCTATTGCTGCTTCAAGTACGAGCGATAGCTGCTCTCGAACAACTAGCTGACCAACGAAATCTTCAAGGTGACGTGGGCGAAGTGCGGCTTCCGCCGCCCGCTCGGTATCCCCGGCATCTGGCATGACCAGATCATATGAATCGGACATTGCTACCTCGCTCCCAGAATCTGCAGGCTAGCGCGCAGCAGGGCGGCAACACCCGCATCGGGCTGGGCCGAAGCGGCGCTTTCGTAGGCGCTGCGTGCATCGCGCTCAAGCCACCCGAGGCCAATGAGCGCTTCCACAACATCTGACTCACCGGAGCTTGGCGCTGGACCTGTGGGAGCCGCACCAGTGGCCGGCCCCAGCTTGTTGCCCAGCTCAAGAAGGAGGCGCTGGGCACCCTTCTTCCCGATCCCTGAGACTCGTTGGAGGGCAGCCGCATCCTCATTAGCCACCGCGGATCGCAACGCATCGGGTGTGTGAACGCCCAGCACGGCCAGTGCCAAGCGCGGACCAACGCCGGAAACGCCTTGCAAAATATCGAAGGTCTCGCGTTCGTCCTCTTCTGCGAAGCCGAACAGCGTCAGAGAATCCTCGCGCACTACCAGAGAGGTGAACAGCATCGCGGAGCTACCTTCGCGCAACTGGGACAGCGTGGAAGGCGTTGCCGAGACGGCAAGGCCCACGCCGCCCACATCGATCACTGCTTGGCTAGTGCCCACACGTAGGACCGTGCCATGAAGCGATGCAATCATTCCCCCACCTTTCGAACAACAGTTTGCAGTTTAGCCTACTGGTCCGACTTTTCGTTTGGTGCCACGGCCCCGTGTCGGCGCGACATCCGCTCTGCCCCCGCCCACATCTTCTGAGCCGGTGTGAGATCGTAACCGGTGTTCCGCGGTAAGAGGCCCGCTCCCCCGTGCTGCGTGCGGTCCGGTTCGGCATCCAGCGAATGCATTCCACCGCGCCATGCCTGCGTGATGGCAATAGCTAGCGCGTCCGCTGCGTCCGCTGGACGTGGCAGCTCTTCTAGCCTGAGGATCCGCTGGACCATCAACTGGACCTGCTTCTTTTCGGCGCGCCCGTTGCCCGAAACCGCCGCCTTGACCTCGGGCGGCGTGTGCAATTCGACTGGCAAATTGGCCCGTGCTGCAGCCAACATGACGATGCCCACAACCTGAGCCACACCGGTGACTGAACGAACGTTGTCCTTGGCAAACACGCGCTCGATCGCCACAACATCCGGCTTGAATTGTTCGAGCACCACATCCAGCTCATCGGCAATCATGAGGAGCCTCTTGTGGGGGGCGAGTTCCGCGGGTGAGCGCGCAACTCTCACATCAACCAAGCTGACTCGGCGCGCACCGAGAGAATCGATGGTTCCCAGCCCGCAGCGAGTCAGTCCGGGATCTACGCCGAGGATTCGCAATTACTCTTCCGCTTCCAGCTCTTCCATGACAGCGTCCGGGATGTCCACGTTCGAGTACACGTTCTGGACATCGTCACAATCATCCAGCGCGTCGATCACCTTGAGGACCTTAGCGGCCTTCTCCTTGTCAACTTCCGCCTTCATCGATGGCACGAACTCAACTTCGGCTGAGTTGTAATCGATGCCGGCATCTTGAAGCGCGGTACGCACGGCCACCACATCGTTGGGTTCTGATTCGATGACGAACACATCGCCCTCATCCTGCACTTCTTCTGCTCCGGCATCCAGAACTGCCAGAAGAACGTCATCTTCTTCCAGACCGTCTACCTTGGACACCTCAACAACCCCGCGGCGCGAGAACAGGTAGGAAACTGATCCTGGATCTGCTAGCTGGCCGCCATTACGTGTGAGCGCAACGCGTACTTCGGAAGCGGCGCGATTGCGGTTGTCCGTCAAGCATTCGATCAGCACGGCTACGCCACCTGCGGCATACCCCTCGTACTGGATGTTCTCGTAGCTGACCCCATCGTCGCCTTCGCCAGATCCGCGCTTGAGGGCGCGATCAATATTATCGGCTGGAACGGAGTTCTTCTTGGCCTTCTGCACCGCATCGTACAGAGTTGGGTTACCCGCTGGGTCAGCACCACCAGTACGGGCCGCAACCTCGATATTCTTGATAAGGCGCGCGAACAGCTTGCCACGCTTGGCATCGATCGCTGCCTTCTTGTGCTTGGTCGTTGCCCACTTAGAGTGTCCTGACACAGGTTTCTCCTTGATTCTTCACGAATAGTCCGCCTCACATCATACCGCTCCTGCAGGCATAGATCACTCTTGGGCTTTTACGCCCGGCTATTCCTCCCGAAGCTCAGGGCACGATCCGTCCCATCCCGGCTGCAGATTCTCGATCAAACTGGCGATGCCACGAGGATAGAAGGTTTGGCCCGCGTTCTCTGCCACGCGGATATCTTCTGGGCTCCACCACCTGAACTCATCAAGAACATCACGCTCAAGGGCCGTCAAGTGTTGATCGCGGCCCACACCTTCGCGTTCCTCATCGTTCACCGTTGCGAGATAGAACACCTCATCTTGGCGCCGTGTTTCCAACGCGAAGTAGAACGTGGCATGGCGCTTGAGGACTGGGCCCTGGAGCCTGTCCGGGGTGAGCATGAGGCCCGTTTCCTCAAAAAGCTCCCGGCACGCTCCCTGCTCCGGCGCCTCGCCCACGCCGATGCCACCGCCCACGGTAAACCACCACTGATGATGGGGATCGCCCACGTCATGGCCGCGCACCAGAAGGCAGCGCCCCTGCGGATCAAGAACAAGAACACGCGCGGCATCGCGGTGCAGGATGCCATCTGGCCCCGGTGCCCATTCGGCGTTGACTTCCGCCTGCTGCTGAGCCGTGAGACCGTTGCCGGAAGATTGGCGTTTAGTAGCCATATGTACCTGCAGGTTGGACAGCAAAGCCTGTTAAGACCTCTCGCAGCTGGCGCAATAGCTCAAGCCGCCGCGCTTCTTCGACGCGCACCTCAGGGCGATTGACTGTGCCGCGGTGCAACACCCGGACACGAGTATTGGCCAGATCAAGGAGTTCCTCTTGGAACCTGCGCATGGCCCGAATGCCATCATTGGGATTGCCGCCGCTGCGCCCAACGCGTTCTCCGGCCCATCGGACGGCAGCCTCGCGGTTGGCAACGGATTGGATCATCGCCATTTCATTGCCGGTAATCCACCCCGCCTGCGCGTATTCGGCCAGTGCGTCCAGTACTCGCCGGCGTTCGCGCACTCGCAGGTAGCAGATGAGGATCACTGCAGCGGCGTAAACCGGAAGCTGGTAGGCCAAGCGCTGCGCACTTCCCATATCTTGGATCGCAGAGAAGTTGTGGAGCCCGTGAAGAATCACCGCACCGGCGTACCCGATGGAGAACATTGGTATCACGCTGAACCAGCTGCGTGCTTGGCTGGCGAAGCCCACTCCGGCACCTGTGAGCGCAGTGGACAGCGGATGAACAAACGGGTTTTCGATGGCGCGGGCCTGGAACACAGTGCCCAGCTGATCGTAAAATTCGCCAAAGTAAAAGATGTTCTCAGTGAAGGCGAAACCTAGCCCGATGAGCATCCCGTAAACGATTCCGTCAACGGCGCCGTTGAAGTAGCGAGAGAACACAAAGAAGATGAGCAAAACACCGATGCCCTTGAAGGCTTCTTCAACCAGTGGAGCGCCCACCACTACGGGCAGCGCCGCCTGTTGGTACGTGTCCAGTTCAATGCGCCCGTCAATAATCTCCTGAAAGCGCTGATTTCCCAGAATGGACTGGAGGGTGGATACACCGGCACCCCACGCGAAAGCCACGACGTACAACCATCGTGGCTCTGGTTCCCACTGATCGATCCATCGGATGAGCACCAAGAGGAGCACAACTGGCACAAGCGCGAGCAGCCCCAGCACGAAGGTCACGCTTGCGCCTTGGAAACTGATGAGCGGTAGGGTGTACAGGAAGCCAGCAATGGCGATGGCGATGATGGATACAACGGAAACGTAGAATCCGATCCCGTGCCTCTCGGGTTCCTGAAAACGCGGGGCGGGTGCGTTCATCGTTCGTCATCCATATCTACTGTTTCCGGCATGGGCGCCGTGCCAGCAAGGTGGAACACTTTGGCAAGGGTAGTTCCCCGTACGCGGCGGACCTGACCCACATGAATGTTGTGAAAGCTTCGAGTCAGGACAACATCCAGCCGTGCCTTTGTCAGGTACTCAGCCAGCCGCCTCTGATCCTCCGTGTACGTATCCGCCTCCGTCTGGTCCACCGTGAGCCGCAAGGTGCGCGAGAGGTTCGATTCAAGATCGCGTCTGTCAGGGACGGCTTGCTCACCGTAAGCCACCGTGTCCATCGTTTCCAAGCCGTCCTCCACGATCGGGTTCATACCGGCCCTCAAGCACGAATCCGCACTATCGGCCAGCAGAATGGCTCCGGCAATATCAAGGGCTCCCGAGGCAGCGAAATCGTGCGCGTACTGCGCACGCGCCGTCAGAGCCAACTCCAACGATCGCCGTGATTTCACCACGTTGCGGTTGAGGTTATCGATGCGGCGCGCTCGTAGCGTGACCATCACACCGATACCAAGAAGGAGAAGACAAACAAGCAAAGTCCACCACGGCCATGTCATTGATCCACCTCCATGTTGGCGGTCCGATAGGCCGTCTCATACACGGCATACACCTGTGACGCCACGGTCTCCCAATCGTAACGATGGGCTTCCTCGTGTGCCGCAGCCACAACCTGTGCTCGGCGCTGCGGGTCAGCCAATGCGGCAATAACGGTTTCTGCGAGCGAACCGTCGTCGTCGTTCGAAAAATGCCCACCAAACTCGCCGTTGGACAACACGGCCCTGAACGCCGGAATATCTGAACTCACCACGAAACTACCGGCGCTCATCGCTTCCACGAGGATAATGCCAAACGATTCGCCGCCAGTGTTCGGGGCCAGGTAAATATCCACGCTGGAGAGCAACGCCTCCTTATCGGCCTCGCTCACCCCGCCAAGAAACTCCACGGAATCTGCGGCAGCGCCAAACATCTTGCGCGCGGCCTTGACATCCCCGCGCCCAGCCACGATGAGCCGGGTGCCGGGGTGTTCACTCAGGATCTTTTCGTAGGCTCTGGCCACAACTGGCAGGCCTTTTCGTGGTTCATCAAGCCTGCCCAGGAATCCAAGAGTTGGTGCCTCCCGGGTGCCGGTGAAGCGTTCATCCACGGGGGCCGCCTCGAAGGTCTTGGTGTACACGCCGTTGGGAATCACGTAGGCATCCCCACCCAAGTACTGAACCGCCGTTCGCCGCGCCTCTTGAGAAACGGCGATCCGCGACTGAATCTTGTCAAGAACAGGGCGCAGCGCCGGTGCGGCGATTCCCATGGCGATGGAGCGATCCATGGCGGTGTGGAAGGTGGATACAACGGGACATTCGGCGCTCATGAGCGCGAGCATCGCCACGGAAGGGATAAACGGTTCGTGCACGTGAATCACATCGAATTCGCCATCGCGAATCCATCGCCGTACGCTCGCGTTGACCCGTGGGCCGAACGAAAGGCGCGCCACCGAACCGTTATATCGGATCGGGATGGCGGCACCGGTGGAGGTGAAGTAATCGGGCAACTCCGCCGTATCCTCGGCGGGCGTGATGACCCGGACGTCATGGCCCCGGCGTATGAGTTCCTCCGCCAGATCGCGGATATGGAACTGCACTCCACCGGGAACGTCCCATGAATATGGGCAGGCGATACCGATCTTCATTCCTCAGCCCTCCTGCGCCGCCCTGGCGCGCGCAGCGGCCAGCCGCTCGGGATCCAAATCGTCAACAAAAACCTTCTGAAGCATGTGCCAATCCTCCAGATGAGCGATCAAAAGCGGCTCAAGGACGCTCATCCATTCCTGACTCATTCGGGCAAGATCCTCACGCCGCTCCTCCGCCGAAGATTCCGGCGTGGTGGCGGCGTAAATACCATCGGCGATCGTGATCTGGACGCCCCACGCCGATCCCGCCTTCTTGCGGCGCTCCCCGCGGAGGCGCTCATAGTGGACGAAGGTGGGGTAGATCGTGACGCCGGTGCGCTGCGCCAGAAGCGCGGGGCCCGCGGCAACCCGCATCGTGTGGCCAGCCAGCTGTACTTCAATACCCGTGGAACTCAGATCCCTGTCCGCCAGCACAGGCGTGAACACGGGAGCCTCCTCCATATCGCGGGCGAGGCTGTGGAGCGCCCCACCGCCCTTGATGAGCGGGTAGATCGTCATGCCCAGCCCCTCGCGGAACCTCAAGAAGCCCTCGTACAGTTCGGGCGGTTCGAGCTTTTCCGCGATCGTATGAACCTCGGCCATCGCCATGTTGGACCATGCCCCCGCAAGATCCCAGTTGCCCGAATGCGTCAGGGCACCCGTCACGGAGCGGCCCTGCGCTATTTCCGTGCGAATCTTGTCAGTTCCCACTTCGCTCAGGCGCGCGAGGATCTGCTCCTTGCTGAGCGATTTCATCCGCAACGCCTCGTAGTAGTAGCGCATGTACGAACGCATGGCGCGCTCCGAGAGGGCAAGAGCCTGCAGCCGGTTCATCCCGGGACGCAGCCGCGCCTGATTCTTGCGAAGCTGGCGCACCCCGGCCATCGGCGAGAGGCCCGATACGGTCCCCACCACGTTGAAGAGGCCCCGGCCCACCGATTCGGGCAGGTGATCCACGGCGCCCTGAGCCAGAGCAAAGAGTTTGAGAGCGTCCACGTCACTCCTTGGGAAGATCGTTGGAATGATCGTTGGCCTGCTTGTACACGTACATCATGCGCTGAACCACCGTGATGACGGCACCGATGAACAGGAGCCACATGGCAACCGCCATGATCCAATCGCCCCACTCCATGCCCACAAACCATGCGGCAACCAGAGAGATGACAAGGCGATCGGCACGTTCGGCCAAGCCCACGCTCGCGTTCATTCCCAGCCCTTCGGCGCGTGCCCGAGCGTAGGGTACAACGGCCCCAAAAACGAGGGCCCCTAGCGTGCCAATGAGAATCGCGGCCTGATAGCTCGGATCTGCCCACAGGTAGGCCCACACAAGAATGCCGGAGAAGATCGCCCCATCGGACACCCTGTCCAACGTGGAATCGAGGAACGCCCCCCATTTGGACGCGGTTCCCGTGATTCGGGCGATTTGTCCATCCAAGTTATCAAAGATCACGAGGACGCCAACGGTCCAAGCTCCCGCAGTGAGGTGATCGAACGGAAACAGCGTGAGCGCGGCGATGACGCCGGCGAGTGTGCCAACGATCGTCACCGCATCTGCGGATATATGCGCCTTCACGCACAAACGAGCGATCGGCCCGAATAGGACCTGTGATAGCGGGCGGCCGGTACGGCTCAGCATGCAGTCTCTCTTCCATAGGTCCCGCGTGGTTGCGGGATGCCACGCTATAGTCTAACCACGCCGGGTGGGCCCGCGCGGATTAGCGGCGCCACGTCACAGCGATACGCCGGGAGAACGAATCCCACTGCCCGATGCCCGATCCCGCCCACGCCACTTCGGCCACCGCCGCCAGCCGCGGAAGCAGCATGTAGGTCAGTTGATCGAACGTCTCGATAGTTTCTGTGAAGATGCACGCCTCCACGCCATGAATTGCGCCGGGTTCCACGCCCGCAACGAGGT
This sequence comes from Ancrocorticia sp., assembly GCF_052089425.1. NCBI lineage: Bacteria > Bacillati > Actinomycetota > Actinomycetes > Actinomycetales > Actinomycetaceae > Ancrocorticia > Ancrocorticia sp. The sequence continues at coordinate 28,768 of NZ_JBQCZW010000027.1, forward strand.
CCTTCGGGTCCCATTCGAGTGCCTCGCGCACGCTGGTTGTGCCCGCCCATGTGAGGCCGATCGGATCATCGGGCGTGTATTTCATATCGAGGTAGGCGCGCGTTGCTGGGGACGCGATGATGCCAACACCCCGTGCGGCCGCCTCCGCCACCTCCGCGAAGTCCTGCCGTTCATCCCACACCTGCACGTACTCCCCCGCCTCCAGCACGGGCGCCGCCTCTTGCCACGCGATGACGGGGTGGCCCTGTTTGCGCACGTGGTGGGCCGCCCGCGCCACCAACCGTGTGAACTCATCGGGCGGGGTGAGGAGGCATTCATCGCCCCCGATGTGAATGCCTGCCGCGCCATATCGTCCTAAACCCTCGAATACCGCCGCGAGAAACCGTTCAGTTTCGGGCAGTGCCTCCGTGAGCGTAGAAATTCCCACCTCGATGCCTTCGTATACATCCGGGGTATTGCGTGGGTTGAGGCCGGGCAGCGCGTGGAGGGCGGCCGTTGTGTGGCCGGGAACATCCACCTCGGGGATCAGGGCGATTCCGCGATCTTCAGCCGCGCGTGCCAATTCGTCCATCTGGGCGCGCGTGAGATAGCCGCCTGGGCCACCGCCAACGCTGGTGTGAGAGGAGCGTTCCGTCAGCTCGGGCAGGCCCGGTATTTCGATCCGCCATCCCTGATCATCGCTCAGGTGCAGATGGAGGCGGTTGAGCCCCACATCCGCCATGATGTCCATGACGCGTATCAGTTCGTCAGGCCCGAAGAAGTGCCGGGCGATATCCACATTCAGCCCGCGCCACTCGTACGCTGGGCGATCGGCAATTCGCAGGTCAGGGACGGTTTCGCGCGCGGTGAGCTGGCGCAGGGTGCGGCGCGCTGCTGCCAGCCCCGGCTCCGATTCGGCACTGATCGTGGGGCGGCCTTCTGTAATCTCTAGACGATAGGCTTCGGCCCGTTGCCAGTTCGGGGTGTCCGCCGGTAGTTCGTCCAGCCGCGTTTTGTGGACGACGACGGGGCGTTCCGCCCACGGATGCTCACAGCCCGTGATCTCGATGTGCCACGGGCGCGGGATCAGGCTCAGATCAATCCAGGCCTGTTCGTTGCTCTCCATGACGTCCCCTTCTTCGGCCGCAACTTCTCTCAAACTTCACTGTAATCGATGACACATTAATTGTAAGTATGCTTTACTAACATACATGGGAGTTCAGCATCTGAGAAGTACCGGGACATCGAGGCCGCGCCAGACGCGTGCCCACAATCGATCCCTCGTGCTTCAACACCTGTTCCAGTCCGGCCCAGAATCCCGTGCCGAGCTGGCGCGTTCTACCGGCCTGACTCGTGTGACAACATCGGCGCTGGTGGATTCCCTTCTCGAGGAGGGCCTAGTGAGCGAACTTGGCAGCGAAGAACGGACGGGCAAAGTAGGTAAGCGGGGCACCCTCGTTGGCCTCTCAGAGGATCGATGGTGCATCCCCGCCGTCAACCTGACCAATGACGGCTCCATCTCTGGTGCGATCCTCACGCTGTCAGGACAGATCAGCCACCGTTTGCAGGAGAAGCGGGCGCTCCCGCCCGGCCCTGAGGGGATCGAGGCCCTCACGGATTTTTGCCGCATTCTCGTTTCTCACGCGACTGCCCAGATTCTCGGACTGGGCATCTCCTCCCCCGGCGTCATCAGCGGCGCCGGGTTCATCGAGCAGGCCCCAAATCTGGGATGGGACGAGGTTCCGCTCGCGGACGTGCTGAGCGAGCGTCTTGGAGTGGAAACCCATGTGGCCAACGATGCCAACTGCTTGGCGCTCGCCGAATACTCCTTCGGCGGGGCGCAGGGCGAGGAGCTTCTCAGCATCGTGGTGGGGCAGGGATTAGGAGCCGGCGTAGTCACGGGAGGAACACTGCTTCAAGGTGCGGAGAATGCCGCTGGGGAAATCGGGCACGTCACCGTCATGGATGAACGGGACCTTCCCGATTCCCCTCTCGGAGCGGCCCGAATGTGTGCCTGTGGGCGCGCTGGTTGCCTCGAAACACTCTTGAGTGAGTCTGCTCTGCGGGGGGCCACGGCCGGGCTGGACGGGCCAGACCGCTCCCGGATTCTTGGCACGATCGGCGCGCGATTGGGCAGCGTGCTCGCCCCGGTGGTGGCCACGTTGAATGTTTCGGACATCGTGGCCTCAGGCCCGGAAGAACTTCTTGACGGGCCGCTACTTGAGGCGTGCGCGCAGGAGATTCGAAAGCGCACCCTTCCGCGCTCCCATCGCGGGCTGCGAGTCCACTTATCAACACTCGGATCGGACGGCGGCCTTCGGGGCGCGGCCGTCCTCGTACTCTCCGGAAGGCTTGGCATTGCATAGGACCTTCCACCACCAACACTCGCTCAGTCATTGAGCATCGCATACGCGAAAGGACAATCCCATGAAGTACAAGAAGATCGCAGCAATGGTAGCTGCGGCATCGATGCTGGGGCTCTCGGCCTGCAGCTCGGACGATTCAGGAACAACAGACGAAGGCACCGGGAACGGGGGCACCGCCACCGGAGATATCACTCTGTGGCTGGCCGGAAGCGACACTCCTCAGGAGCTGCGGGACTATCTGGTCACGACATTCGAGGATGAGAACCCCGGATCAACGCTGACGATCGAAGAGCAAGCGTGGGGAGATCTCATCACCAAGCTCACCACGGCGCTACCGGATGAACAGAACACTCCGGACGTTGTGGAAATCGGCAACACTCAGGCTCCAACCTTCACGACCGTCGGAGCGTTCCGCGACCTCAGCCCCATCTATGAAGAGCTTGGTGGGGAGGATCTGCTCCAATCATTCGTTGATGTAGGCACGGTGGAGGGAGCGCAATACGCGCTGCCGTATTACTTTGGTTCGCGCTACGTGTTCTATCGTGCGGACATCTGGGACGCTGCGGGCGTAGAGGTTCCCACAACGCTCGCCGATTTCAACGAGGCTGCCAAGGAGCTAACCGAAGGAAATCAGTCCGGTTTCGCCATGGGCGGTCAGGATTGGCGCAACGGCATTTCGTGGGTATTCGCAAACGGTGGCGAGCTCGCCACCGTTGACGGGGCAGAATGGACGTCAACACTGTCCGATCCCGCCACGATCGAGGGCCTAGAAATGTGGCAGGACCTCGTGATGAACGCCTCCAACCTCCCCACAACTGAACGGGATGTGGCCTACTGGGACTTCATCAATGATGGAACAGACGGCGCCGCCCCAGAAGCAACCTCCATGATGGCCCCCGGCTGGGCCCGCTGGTCCATTGGAGACATCACCACGAATGATGACGGCGAAGAAGTTCGCGATGGCATGGCCGATGAATCAACGTATGACATCTTCGCTCTGCCGGGAGTTGATGGCGGCGTAGCACCCGTATTCGCCGGTGGCTCCAACATTGCGATCTCCGCAAAGTCCCAGAACCCCGAGCTTTCGGAGAACCTCCTGAAGATCATCTTCTCGCAGGAGTACCAGACGATGCTCGGTGAAAACGGGCTGGGACCGGCCAACTCGCAGTATGTTGATTCGCTTGGTGACGATAAGTTCGCCACCACCATGATCGAAACCGCAGAATCCTCCAAGCTCACGCCGGCAGCTCCGGGCTGGGCAGCAATTGAGGGCGCCTTCGTGTACGAAGAACTCTTCCAGAAGATCGCCGATGGCGGTGACGTCACTGCTCTGGCAGAGGAATACGATGCCAAGCTAACCCCCATGCTCAACGGAAACTAACCACTCATAACCCGTGTGGCGGGGCGGCGCGCCCTGCCCCGCCACCGAATGGACCCCGCCATGTCAGATTCCACTACGCTGCCGCGTCCCACAGCCCCGCCCCGCCGCACGAGGCGCAACCGGGCGCCATTCCTTCTCCTTCTCGGCTCACTGCTGATCCTGATCGCAGGGCTGGGATACCCCGTCATCTGGCAGATCTTCACGTCCTTCCAGCACTTTGGCCTTGAGCAACAGTTCGGCGCTCCCCCAACGTTCGCGGGATTAGAAAACTACGCTCGCATTTTCACTGATGACAGGTTGTGGAGCGTGGTGGCGCGATCCCTCGCCTTCTGTTTCATCAACGCCTTTGCCACCGTATTCATCGGGCTCATGATTGCACTCCTTATGCGAGCCGTTCATGGCGGGGCTCGGATTGTTATCCAGATTGCTTTGCTTCTGGCGTGGGCCATGCCAATGGTTGCTGCCGTCACCGTGTTCCGTTGGCTATTCGATTACCGCACAGGAATCGTTAACTGGGTCCTGACCTCACTAGGACTCACTGGCTTTGAACGATACGCATGGCTGTCCCACCCGATGACCTTCTATTTCGTGGCCAGCCTGATCATCATCTGGATGTCGGTTCCGTTCGTCGCTCTCTCACTGTTTGCCGGGCTGACCCAGATATCCACGGAAGTCACTGAGGCGGCCGCGATTGACGGGGCTTCCAGATCACAGCAGCTTCGCTATATCCTCCTGCCGATGGTGCGCCCTGTGCTGTCCATCGTCCTCTTGCTACAGCTCATTTGGGACTTGCGAGTGTTCGCTCAGATCCGCCTCTTGCAGGATGCCGGGGCACCAGTGGCTGAAACTAACCTGCTGGGCAACTTCATCTACGAATTGGGTATGGGGAGCCACGATTTTGCCGGAGCCTCGGCCGTTTCCCTCTTCGTTTTGGCGCTCACGCTCCTCATCAGCTGGCCCTATGTGCGTACCCTTCTCAAGGAGGATGACCAATGAGCGCCATGACACTCGCCCGCCGGCGCCGTTTTCGCCCCGGCAAGATCGCTCTTGACGTGATGGGAATCGTCGTCGCCCTCATATGGGCGTTCCCCGTGTACTGGATGGTTCTGTCGGCACTCACCCCGAACGCGCGCCTCCGTCAGGTCCCACCCACCTTCCTTCCCACGAATACCACGTTGGTGAACTTCAAACGGGCAATTACCGATCCCGGCTTCCTGCCCGCACTCCGGATGAGCCTGATGATCACCCTGCTCACCGTGGCGGTAGTGCTCATCTTCGCGTTCCTCGCGGCGCTGGCCATCAGCCGTTTTCGCTTCCGTGGCCGCAAATCCTTCATCCTCGCGATTCTCATGATCCAGATGCTGCCCGCGGAAGGGCTGTTCATCGCCCAATACAAGATGCTTTCCACTCTAGGCGAGAGCGCTCCGGTGATCGGGCTCAACTCTGTTCTAGGCGTGACCATCTTGTACTCCGCCGCCGTCATTCCGTTTACGATGTGGATGCTGCGCGGGTTTGTCGCGGGCGTGCCGATTGAACTGGAGGAGGCGGCCATGGTGGATGGATTGTCACGAACCAAGGCGTTCCTGCGCATCACGTTCCCGTTGCTTGCGCCCGGGCTCGTGGCATCGGGCGTGTACGCCTTCCTCCAAGCGTGGAACGAATTCACCGTGGCACTCGTGGCGCTGCCGGCGGGCTCTGCTCACACCCTCCCGCTCTGGCTACGCGAATTTCTCAATGCTTCCGCCAACCGTGGGCTCGACTGGGCGCAGGTTATGGCGGCGTCCACCATCATCGCCGTGCCCGTGGTGATTTTCTTCCTGCTCGTTCAGGGGCGGATGACCTCCGGCCTTGTTTCTGGGGCGGTGAAGGGATGAATCTGGACCTCACCAACATGCTGGGGCCGAGCGAGGCACGCATTGGGATTGACGTTGGCGGAACCAAGACTCAGGCGGTGGCATTCGGACCGTCCGGGGAAATCGGCGTTGCCCACAGGCCAACGGACACAGCCGGGATTGCAGGTATCACCGCCACCGTTTCCTCTCTTGTGGATGAGCTCCGATTACTACCTGAGGCGGACTCCCACACCATCAGCGCCATCGGGATCGGCATTCCCGGAATTGTGGATACGGCGGCGGGCACGGTGTCCCACGGCGTCAACATCGGGCTAGCCGAATCGGACGTGCCACTGGCGGCCACCATTTCGCGAGCCACTGGTGTGCCCGTCAGTCTTGCCAATGACGTGACCGCCGCAACCATTGGCGCTGCGCGCTACTTGGGTTCGAGCGATGACGTTGCACTCATCTCGCTAGGAACGGGGCTCGCCAGCGGATTGATTCTGGACGGAATCCCTCGCACCGGCAAACTCGGTAGTGCCGGGGAAATCGGGCACATCCCCTACATTCCCGACGGGCTGCCATGCCCGTGCGGGCAGCGCGGGTGCCTCGAACTCTACGCATCCGGGCACGCGCTCACTCGGGCCTGGCCACAGGGAGGCAAGCACCCCGCCACTCATCTCATGGCGGCCGCGCGCACGGGTGATGCCGATGCGCGATCCGTACTCGACTCCTGGATTCACGCTGTTGCCCACGCCGTCACACTCCTCGGCCTCACGCTGGATGTGCAGGAAATCCTCATCGCGGGTGGAATCACCGAAGTTGGCGCACCGCTCCTTGAAGAGCTTCGGGGCCAGCTCAGGCGAAGCGCCGAACATTCACAGTTCCTCCGGCAGATGGGGCTGGACTCGCGCGTGCGGCTCGTGCCACGGGGCGCTCACGTGGCCGCTTTGGGTGCGTGCCTCACCACTTTTTAGTCGCCGAGCACGGCCCGTTTTCGCTCGGTCCATTTTACTTTGCCGACGACGGCGGAGCCTTCCCCACAAGGCGGATTCTTGCAATCGGGTTTCTCTTGGACGGGTGGTGCTCGTCTAGTGGCGTCATCTGGTGGCGCCTGACCGGGTGGTACGTCACGGCGCCGCACTAGAAACCTCGTTGGCACGGATCAGGTAACACTGGCGCCAATGCATGTCCCTTCAGCATGACTGGACCGCCACGGCACGACTGGACCCCACAGCCGAACTGCCACAAACTAGTCTGTTCGAACTCTTGTTTGGGGAACGTTCGTTCGATAGAATATGGGTAGGTTGGACAGGGTGGCTCTCACTGGTTACCTCGTTCACTGACTTGATCCAATTGACAACAGCGTTCTATCCCTCGTTTACAGGGCGTGGATTCTCTTTCGGCTCACAGGAGGTTGGCTTATGAGTATCACACTCGATACACGCGCCAGTGCCTCCGTCAGTGATGTGCCCTCTATCGGCTTCGCACCTGAAACTGCTCTGGGATCTGAGGGTTCCTGTTCCCCTGACAGCATCTATATACCCACCGAGGCTGATCTGTCGTTTGATGAGCTTGTCTTGAATGCTGAAGCGATGGAACGCCTCGGCCTTGAACCTGACAGTTTCCCCACGGATATCCCCGGCT